>DASYTI010000161.1 GCA_036002485.1 Candidatus Methylomirabilota bacterium
CTACGGCGCCATCGCCGCCGTGGTGGGCGTCCGGACCGGCCAAGCGAACTGGCTGCGCACGGGCGAGCGGGCCGCGATAGGCGTCTGGCTGCTCATCACCGCCTGCATTGCCCTCATGCTCTACGCCTTCCTGACCTTCGACTTCTCCGTACGCTACGTCGCCGTGAACACGAACCGCGGCACGCCCTTCTACTACCGCATTACCGCGCTTTGGGGCGCGCTCGAGGGCTCCATCGTGCTCTGGGCGTGGATGCTCTCGATCTACACGCTGATCGTGGTCGTCCGCTACCGGCGCCGGCAGCCCGAGCTCTATCCCTGGGTCCTCTCGGTCATGCTGGGCATCCTCGCCTTCTTCCTCCTCATCATGAGCATTCCGGCCCCGCCCTTCGAGCGCCTGTCTCCCATTCCGCCGGACGGGCGCGGCCTCAATCCCCTCCTCGAGGACTCCGGCATGATCACGCACCCCGTGGCCCTCTACCTGGGCTTCACGGGCTTCAGCGTCCCCTTCGCCTTTGCCATGGCCGCGCTCCTCGTGGGGCGCACGGGCGACGAGTGGATCACCATCACCCGGCGCTGGACCATCGTGGCCTGGTACTTCCTCTCGCTGGGGCTGCTCATCGGCGGGTGGTGGAGCTACCACGTGCTCGGCTGGGGAGGCTACTGGGCCTGGGATCCCGTGGAGAACGCGGCCTTCATGCCCTGGCTCACGGGCACGGCCTTCCTGCACTCGGTGATGATCCAGGAGCGCCGGCGCATGCTCAAGCTCTGGAACCTGACCCTGATCATCCTGACCTTCGGCCTCACGCTGTTCGGAACATTTCTCACTCGCTCGGGCATCATCGGCTCCGTCCACTCTTTCACGCAGAGCTCCATCGGCGTCTTCTTCCTGGCCTTTCTGGCCCTGACCCTGCTGGGCGCCTTCTCGCTGCTCGCGTGGCGGACGGGCGGGCTGCGGGCCCAGGGCGAGCTCGACTCCGCGGTCTCGCGCGAGTCCGTCTTCCTCCTGAACAACCTCTTTCTGATCGCGGCCACCTTCACCGTCTTCTTCGGGACGGTCTTCCCGCTGCTGTCGGAAGCCGTGCGCGGCGTCAAGGTCAGCGTGGGCGCGCCCTTCTTCAACCTCGTGAATATCCCGATCTTCCTGGCCCTTCTCTTCCTCATGGGGGTGGGCCCTCTCATCGCCTGGCGCCGCGCCTCCGCCGAGAACCTGAAACGGAACTTCCTCAAGCCTGTCCTGGCCGGCATCGGCGCCGCGGGGGTAATGAGACTGCTCGGGGTGGGCAATGTCCTCGTGCTCACGGCCATGGCTCTCGTGGTCTTCGTGGCGGGCACTATCGCCCTCGACTACGTACGGGCCGTCCGCGCGCGCCGGCGGAGCGGCGATGGGTGGGGGACGGCCACCTGGGGCCTGCTCCTTCGCCAGAACCGACGCTATGGCGGCTTCGTGGTCCACCTGGGCATCCTCGTCGTCGCGCTCGGCGTGGCGGGATCGCAGGCCTGGCAGATCCAGACCGAGGTCACCCTCGACAAGGGCCAGAGCGTCGAGATGGATGGCTACCGGACGCGCTACCGCGTGCGCTTCGATGGGCTCTCGGCGTCTGAGGAGTCCAACCACGCCAAGGTCACGGGCACCTTTACCCTGACGGATGGGCGCGGGATGGAGGAGGTCCTCTCGCCGGGACGCAAGTTCTACCCCCAGGAGCAGACGCCCATCGCCGCCGTGGACTACCGTCTGGGTATATTCGAGGACGTCTATCTGGTCCTGGGCGACTTCGCGCGCGACGGCTCTCAGGCCACCATCAAGCTCCAGGTCAACCGCATGGTGTCCTGGCTCTGGATCGGTGGGCTCGTGCTCACGCTGGGAGCGGCGCTCGCCATCCTGCCCGATCACCGGAAGCCCGCGTGAAGGGAGGCTGGCTACGCTGGACCATCCCGGCCGCGGTCGTGCCGGTGCTGGCCCTTTTGGCTTATGGCTTCTGGACGAACCCGCGCGAGATCCCCTCACCTCTCCTCGGCCGGCCCGCGGCGCCCTTCGCGCTCACGACCTTCGACAAGACACCCCTCACCCTGCAGGACCTCCGGGGCAAGGTGGTGCTCATCAACTTCTGGGCTTCATGGTGTATCCCCGCCTGCTACGACGAGGCGCCGGCGCTCGAGCGCACCTGGCTCGCCTACAAGGACAAGGGCGTGATGGTGGTTGGCGTCAACGTGCAGGACACCGAGGAGCCGGCGCGGAAATTCCTGGCTCGCTTCCAGCACTCCTTCCCGAATGCCCCCGACCCCCGGGGTTATGTCGCCGTGGAGTACGGAGTCTACGGCGTGCCCGAGACGTTTTTCATTGACCGCCGCGGCCGCGTCCGCTTCAAGCACGTGGGCGCACTCACCGACGAGGCCGCGCGCAAGCGCCTCGACGCGCTCCTCGAGGAGCCCTCGTGATCCGGGTTTATTCAGCCCTCGCCTCGCCGCTCTCGTCGCCTGCGGCTCCTCGGCAGCGTCTCAGCTCGAGAATCATCTCAGCCCTCGCCTCGCCGCTGATCCACTCAGCTCTCGTCTCAGGGCTTCGCCCTTCAACTCGAACCGCCACGCCGGCGGGATCAACTCAGCGTCTCGGCTCGAAAATCATCTCAGCCCTCGCCGTGCTCGCGGTCTCGGCAGTGCTGAGCACGGCGGCGCCTGCCGCAGTGCCCGTGGACGAGCGCGTCGTCCACGAGCTGGCCGCCCAGCTCCGCTGCGTGGTCTGTCAGACTCTCTCGGTGGCCGACTCGCCCTCGGAGACGGCGAACCAGATGCGCCAGATCATCCGCGAGCGCCTGGCTGCCGGCGAGACTCCCGAGCAGGTGCGCCAGTACTTCGTCCAGAGATACGGGGAGTGGATCCTGCTCGCGCCGCCCAAGGAAGGGTTCAACCTCCTCGTCTGGACGGTGCCTTTCGTCGGGCTCGGGGCCGGATTGGTGCTTGTCGTCATCGTCCTCCGGCGCTGGAGCCGGAAGCCGGCCGCCGTCCCCTCGACGCCGGTGGATCCCGCGATGCGAGAGCGCATCAGGCGGGAGATGTCCGGGGGCGGCAATCCGTGACCACGGCGCAGTGGATCACCATCCTTGCCATTGGACTGCCCGCGCTCGCCATCGTCCTCTGGCCGCTCGTGGGCGCGCGCGCGCGATCCCCGCAATCGCCACGGCGCTTCGACGACCGGCTGGAGCTCGAGGAGGCAAAGGCCTCCATCTATCAGGCCCTCGCCGAGCTCGACTTCGACCACGAGACGGGCTCGCTCTCCCACGACGACTACCGCTCGCTGCGAGACAGGTATGAAAGCCGCGCCGCCGAGGTCATCGCTCAGCTCGACGCCATGGGGCCGGTGATCATGCCGACCGCGGCCGATCCGGTGCCCGTGGCGCCGCGCCCATGGACCCGGCGTCCGGCCACCCTCATCGTGGGCGGCCTGGCCATGCTGGCCCTGGGCGTCGGACTCGGCGTCGGAATCAGCCGCTACACGACACCGGCGGACACCATGATTCCGCCCGAGAGTCGGTTGCCCGTACCCATGAGCCCTGATCCCGGGCCGCTGCTCCAGGGCAAGTCGGGCGCACCGATGAAGCCCATCCCCCCCGAGATGCTGGCGGGGATGCTGCGGGCGGCCCGTCAGAGCCTGACGGAAGGTCGTTACCCGGAGGCCATCGCGGCCTATCAGGCCGTGCTGAAGCGAGACGAGAAGAACGTCGACGCCATGACCCACCTGGCCCTCATCGTGGCCATGGGCGGGCATGCCGATGCCGCGCTCGAGACCTTCGACAAGGCGCTCAAGATAAACCCGGACTATGCGCCGGCCCTTCTCTACCGAGGCCAGGTCCTCTACGAGGACAAGCGCGACTATGCCGGCGCCATCAAGGCCTGGCAGCGCTTCATTGCGCTGGTCCCGCCCGGCGAGGATCGCGATCGCGTCACCGCCCTCATCAAGGACGCACAGCGGGAAGCCAAGCAGAAGACACCCGCGAAGTAGTCGGTCGGCTCCCGCAGCGTCCTGCCGTGTACTCGCTCTCGGGGCTCCTGGCCTCCGAGGCTACGAGGCAGCCTCCATCCGCGGGTGGGTATGCGCTCATCCCGCGTAGCGCTCCTCGACCGTCACTGCGAATACAACCACGCCGACAAGGCCGATCAGGCCCGCCATCCAGAACGGGAGCGCGGGCGTGACCTCCCAGAGCAGCCCGCCGATGAACGCGGCCGGCGCGATGGTGAGGCTCCGGATAAGGTAGTACAGGCCGATGGAACGAGCCCGGAGCAACGGCGCTGCGAGATCCACGATCAGCGCCTTGCGGGCCGGCTCACCGATCTCGCGGAGGCCGCCCACCACGAACGCGGCGACGAGCGTGGCGAAGTCACGCGCCAGCACCACGGCGACGGGGAAGAGGGCAAAGGCGACGAACGTGGCGATGACGAACGGCTTGCGACCCATGCGGTCGGCGAACCGGGCCACGGGAATGTAACTCACGATCGCCGTCGTCATCTGCACGGCGACGAGGACCCCGTAGGCCGGGGCGCTGATGCCGATCACGTTGATCGCGTAGAGCACGAGGAAGACGTCGACGAGACCCTCGCAGGTGCGGATGAAGATGTCCGAGGCGAGGAGCCAGCGAAGGGGGGTCGGCAGCGACCGCCACACCGCCACGACGTGCGTCGGAATCGGATCTGTCGTCGCCGGGATATTGACGCGGCTGACGACCCCCAGCGTCACTGCCGAGAGTACGACGGTCACGGCGAGCCCGAGGTGGATACCGATCCGCAGGCCGTACGCCGCGATGGCCAGGCCCCCGAGGGTTGGCGCGACGGCGATCGGCACGCGCCTCAGGATCGACTGCACCGTGAACCCGAGCGCCCGGCGGTCCTTGGGCAGCGCGTCGCCGACGACAGCAAAGAGCGTCGGGCTGGCCATGCTCGACCATGCCATCACGAAGACGAGGCCCGCGAAGACGAACGGCCACGACGGAGCCACCCAGTACAGTGCATAGCCGATTGCTGCCAGCGTGACGAAGAGCAGCAGGGCACGGCGACGACCGTATCGATCGCTGATCCATCCCCCGGGGTACTGGTACACGCCGTCCAGGAAATCCTCACAGGTCCCGAAGAACCCGATGGCGGTGACGGGTGCGCCGAGCATCTGCAAGTACTTTGGCAGGAAGCGCTTCCAGAGGTTCTCGCCGAGCGCGAGCAGGAACATCGCGACGGAGACGGCGACAATGTTGCGCTCGAGCCCGAGTGCATCGACGATGCGTGGTCGCGCGGAGGTCACGGCCGCTCAGCGCAGGTTGCCGATGTGGCCGCCGCTCCGAAACCAATCGACAAGGATGTCTGCGTAAATGCGCCGCGACGTCACTTCGGGATTTTGACCAAACTCACGGCATTGACCAGGCTATTGGCCAGTACAAAGTCACCCTCCCGCGTGACCGAGGTGTTGCGGACGATGTTGCCGCCACCCGGAATGGCCCAGCTCTGGAATTTCTCCGTCTGCGGATCGAAGCGCACGACGGTGTTCGGCGTGGTGCCGGACTCGCTGTACCAGATGATGTCGTTGATCGCCGAGATGCCGTAGGGCTCGGACTTCGGCCCGCTCGGCGACGGCCACTCGGTCACCTTGCCGCTCGCGGGATCGAGACGACCCAGATACCCGCGCGAGAAGTCCGCGTACCAGACGGTGTCGTCGCTCGTGATCGTGATCCGCCGTGGCCGCGACCCCGGATCCGGCAAGGGATATTCGCGAATCTCCAGCGTCTTCGGGTCGACGCTGCCCACTTTGTTGGTGCCGAACGCGACGTAGAACACGGTGCCCCTCGAGCTCACGGCCATGCCATACGGGCGCGATTTGGGCGTGGGCGGGGTGAGGAGCTTGATCTCACCCGTCTTCGCGTCGAGCCGCCCCACCCGGTTGGCATTCTGCACCGTGAACCACAAGATCCCGCTCTGGTCGAAGATGAGTGTGTGCGGATCCTTGGCCTCGGGGTCCGGCATCTTGTACTCGATGACCGCGCCCGTCTTCGGGTCGAGCTTGCCGACCAGGGCTCCGGTGTTGCCGGTGTACCAGATGTTGCCGTCCTTGTCCTCGACCAGGCCATGCGGGCCGGAGTGCGGCGTCTTGAGAGGATATTCCTTGAAGCGGCCACTCTTCGGATCGAGCCGGCCGAGCACGTTGTTCATCTGGCCGGTGTACCAGAGCGATCCGTCCCTCGTCGCCAGCGGATCGTGCGGCCGCGACCCAGGCGTGGGCACCTGCCATTCCTTGATCGAGACCTTGGTGGGCCCAGGGATCACCACGCCCACGGGCTTGGCCTTTTCCGGGAAGTTCTTGGTCAGGTACTCCGTGATCGTGGCGGCCTGATCGGCGGGCAGGGTCACTCCATGATTGGCCATCATCCGCATGACGGTGCGCCAGCCCTTGGCCGAGTAGCCGGCGCCCAGCCGCGCGTAGAAGGGGTGGCAGCTATTGCAATGGGCCGCCACCAGGTCCTTGCCCTTGCCCTCGGGCAGCTCCTGGCCCCGGGCCGGAAGCGCAAAGCACAGCACAGCGGCGGCGATCAACGACAGAAGTGATGCTTTCCGCATGAGTCCTCCTTCAAGAACAAGACGCGCCCGCATCCGGGAAAGCAGCTCGATGAGGGTCGTCCTTCGAATGGGGGATTTCGATGTGGCCATGAATCTCGGTCGAGTAAAACACAGGCACGATGAGAGGTCGAGCGCCGTGCCCACGGCAGCCGCGCATGCGCGCTCGTACACCATTGCCGGCAACCTCGGCGTCCTGGAGCATCGATGCTACCAAGAATCGCTTCACGAAGACCATTCAGGACTTGAAGAAAGGGAAGGCGATCAGGCCGACGATTCCTGCCGCGGCCACGAGGATCGGTTCCGGGACCTTGAACCGCCAGAGCACGCCGAAACTGATGAGGGCCACGGCGGCCGTTGGCACGTCGTAGATCGCGCGCCGGGCCAGGAGGATGACGGCACCGGCGATGGCGCCGGTGGCTGCTGACGTCGCGCCCAGGACGAACGCTTTCAGCAGGGCGTTGTCGCGGTTCCGGCTGAACCAGGGCGCGGGGATGATCGTGAAGAGGTAGACGGGCAGGAAGATCCCGATGGCCGCGGCTACCGCGCCCAGGAGCCCGGCGGCGAGGAAGCCGATGAAGACCACCGTGATGACGACCGGGCCGGGCGTGATCATCGCCACCGCGACGGCGTCGATGAATTGCTGCTCGTTGAGCCATCCGAACTGCTGGACGACACCCTGATGGAGGAACGGCACGATGGCTAGCCCGCTGCCGAATACGAAGGCGCCGGCTTTCGTGAAGAACACGAAGATCTGAAGCAGCACCTGCTCGCCGCCCACCTTGAGATTGATGAACCAACGCTCGATCAGCCAGATGCCGGCGACCACGGCCGCCCCCCCGAGCCCGGCGGTCAGAGCCTGCGCGCGAGTCGGACGCGCGCGGGCGAAGAGGGTGACGAGCCCGGCGATGACGAAGACCTCGGCCAGTTCCGCTTCCGCCCACATGGTCACGAGCACGAGGGCGCCGAACACCGCCCACAGCAGCGGATCACGCTTGTTGGTCGAGCGCGCCAGCTTGTAGGCCGCAATGGCGATGATCGCGATCACGGCGGCGCCGATCCCGTAGAAGAGCGCCTGCATCCACCACAGGCCACCGAAGCGCCGGTAGGCGATGGAGATCCCGATGACCATGAGGAACGACGGCACGACGAACGCGAGACCCACCGCCGTCGCGCCGAGCACGCCGCGCTGGAAGTAGCCAAGGGCGATCGCGAGCTGCGCGGCGAGCGGGCCCGGCATGATCTGAGCGAGGGCGACGCCGAGCCGATACTCGTCCTCGTCGATCCAGCGCCGCCGCTCCACGAGGTCGCGGTGCATGAAGCCGATCAACGCGACGGGGCCGCCAAAGCCGAAAGTACCCAGATACAGGAAATACCGGACAAGCTCGGTGAGGCTCGCGCGGGTGGTGGTCGTTAGTGGCGATGATGAGGGCATCGGGACCTCCTCGACGTAACGGCGTTGGGTCTGGTCAAGATTGACCCCCGGGTAGCGCCGGCCAGCGGCGGCCGGCGTGTCCGCCCCCGCATACTCCAAAGCCATAAGGCAGCGATATCGCACCCACGACCGCCGCCGGACTTTCCGGAAGTGTAACGCTTGACGCGCCACGTATCAAGCGTTACGTTGAACGACATGCGCTGGCTGACCCTCCTGACCACGTTGCCCCCCACGCCGACCCGTCACCGCGTCGGCGTCTGGCGGAAGCTTCAACGCATGGGCGCCGTGCGGCTTCGCGGCTCCGCCTGGATCCTGCCGGAGACATCAGAGACCACCGAGCTCTTTCAGTGGCTCGTGCAGGAGATCGACTCGTTTCGCGGCGAGGCGACGCTGCTGCATGTCGACCGGATCGGGAACATGACGCAGGAGCAGGTCACCGCGCTCTTCCACAAGGCCCGCGCTCTCGAGTACCAGGCCGCCATGAAGGGGTGTCGCGAGATCCTCTCGCAGCTCGACCGCTACCGGACGAGCCATCGCGGCTCCGTTGCTCAGCTTCGCGGCAAGCTCGATGGCGTGAAGCGGGAGCTCGACAGGATCCAGGCCATCGACTATCTGGAGGCGCCACTCGGTCGGCGCTCGCGCGCCGTCTGGGAGACGACGGCCAAACGCCTGCGCGCTGTGGAGACACGCCCGCACCCGCTCGCGGGGCGCCATCGGGGGTCATTGCCCCCGCGCGGCAGCACGTGGGTGACGCGGCCTCGGCCGCATATCGATCGGATCGCCTCGGCTTGGCTCATCAGGCGCTTCTACGATGCCGACGCGAAATTTGCCTTCGCCGACGCCACCGACGCGGCGCGAAAGGGCATCCCGTTCGACGTACTCGGCGCAGAGTTCGGGCATCACGGTGAGGACTGCACGTTCGAGACGCTCATCAAGCGGTTCCGGATCAAGGATCGCCGCGCCAAGGTCATTGCCGAGATCGTGCATGAGGCAGACCTGCACGACGGCAAGTTCACCCGCAACGAGTCCGCGGGTGTCGACCTCGCCATCAAAGGCCTGGCCGAGGCCACCCCGGACGATCATGACCTGCTCGAGCGCGGCATGGCGATCTTCGACGGCTTGTACACGGTGTTGAAGCGGAAGACCTAGGGCCACCATCAACCAGAGGCTGGGAGAGCAAGACATGAAAAGGACAGCGTTGACGCTGGCGTTTCTCGTGGCGTGGATGTTCACGGTGCCGATGGGCTGGGCGCAAAAGTCCGACGACGCGGAGCATGCGGAACTGGCCAAGGCGTTGCGGGACGCAAAGATCTCGCTGCAGCGCGGACTCACCGCAAGTACGAAGGAAGGCCGGCCGATTTCGGCAAAGTATGAGGTGGAGCACGGAAAACTCCAGTTGTCCGTGTACACGATGAAGGGGGAGAAGTTCTCCGAGGTCATCGTGGACCACAGGACGGGCAAGGTAGCGAAGGCCGAGCCAATCACCAGCGGCGACGATCTCGCGGCGGCGAAGGCTCAGAGCGAGGCGATGGCCAAGGCGAAGCGGTCCCTCGACGCGGCGGCGGCCGAGGCCGTGAAGGAGCACAAAGGGTACCGCGTCGTCAGTGTCATGCCCGCCCTGAAAGAAGGCCATCCCGTAGCCGACGTCACACTGGTGAAGGGGAACGAGTGGAAGACCGTGTCTGAGAAGCTGGATTAGGGGATCAGCAGTGCAGGCTCCAATCGTGTCGCGGAGAAGACTGTTCAAGGTCGCCTTGACGGCGCTCGGAGCATACGGGCTCGGTTCATCGCCCTCTGCGCGGGCTGCCCCGCCGGAGATCAAGATGCCCGATGGCGTCGCTGAGCAGAAATTCGATTTCGAGGCCAAGGGCATCGAGGGCTGGACGACGATAGGAGGCCAGTGGGTGGTCGAGGACTTTCCCGGCGCACCCGTCGGCAAGAAGGCCTTGCTACAGCGCATGACAAAGAACGAGTTCAATGTGATTGTTGCGCCGGCGGGTCCGTTCACCGACATGGACGTCTCAGTGAAATTCGACCCGCTATCCGGGAAGGAAGACGCCTCGGGCGGCATCGTGTTTCGGTTCACTGACGGCAAGTATTACGTTGTCCGAGCCAATGCCCTCGAGGGAAATTTCCGACTGTACTCCTACGACCGCGGCCGCCGCCAACTGGCGAGCGCCAGCGTCAAGCCCCCGGCGCTCGCTCAGTGGCACCTGCTCAGGGTCGTTGCTGTCGGTGACCACATCCAGGGTTGGCTCGACGGCGCCTTGTTGCTCGACCACCGAGACTCGCGCTTCAAGTCAGGTCGAGTGGGACTGTGGACAAAGGCCGATTCGATCACAGCGTTCAACGACTTCACCATTCGTGGTGTGACGGGAGGCGGCTGATGAGGCAGTCATTGAAACACGCGATCTTCGTTCTCAGTCTGGTCGTGATCGTCGGCGTGCCGGAACTGGGGCTGACGTCGGAGCCCGACTGGAAGGCGGTGGAGGCGGCCCTGGGCAAGTCGGGACAGGCGCAGCCAGGCGGCGTCTTCCGAATCGGGATGCCGCGTACCGATCTCGCTGTCACCGTGAAGGGCGTGCCCGTCAAGGCCGGATTCGCGCTCGGATCGTACGCCGCCTTCAAGCCGGTGGGGGATCAGGCAATGGTGATGGGAGACCTCGTCCTTCTCGACCAGGAGGTGCCTGCCGTGATGGCCGGCCTGTTCAGAGGGGGGCTCGAGGTCACCGCCGTCCACAACCATCTGAACGACATGTCGCCGCACGTGATGTACATGCACTACGAGGGCCATGGCGATGCGGTCAAGCTGGCCACGGCGCTCCGCCAGGCATTGTCCGCCAGCGGAACCCCGCTCGGTGGCGGGGGCAGTCCGGCGGCCGCCCCGGCGGCCGGCCCTGGGCTCGACACCAAGCAGATCGAGCAGGCCCTGGGGCGAACGGGAAGGGCGCAGGACGGCGGGGTGTTCCAGGTGACCGTCCCCCGCGCGGAAGTGATCACGGAGATGGGGGTACAGTTGCTGCCGGCCATGGGGGTGACGACGGTGATGAACTTCCAGCCGGCCTCCAACGGCAAGGCGGCGATTACCGGTGATTTCGTCTTGATCGACAAGGAAGTGAACGCCGTCGCCCGCACGCTGCTCCAGCACGGCATCGACGTGACGGCGATCCACAACCATAGCCTCATGGACACGCCGCGGCTCTTCTACATGCACTTCTGGGCGAATGACGACCCGGTCAAGCTTGCCCAGGGGCTGAAGGCCGCATTGGGCCAGACCAACAGCGCGAAGCCGTAGAGGGCAACGCCAGGGAAAGGAACTGTCCATGAAATGGGTCACCCGAGAGAAAGCCCGCGTTGATCGCATTGCGTGCCCTTGGCTCATCACACGCTTCATCGACAAGGAGCCAATGTTCCTCTTCGTGCCCGCGCGCGACGTGCTGGCCGTCGCGAAGCAAGAGGAGGCCATCCCGTACGATGTGCCGGGCGTCGAACTGGGTCATCATGGGGATCAGTGCTCGTTTGAAGCGTTTCTGGACAAGTACGAACTGAAAGATCCCGCGCTTCTCGAGCTTGCCCTGATCGTACGGGGCGCCGACACCGAAGCGCGGGGGCTCACGCCGGAATCGGCGGGGCTCTATGCGGTGGCGACCGGCTTTCAGGCCATGGCGCGGGACGACTTCGACAACATGCAGAAGCAGTTCCCCGTCTACGACGCGCTGTATGACTACTGCCGCGCGCGGTTGGCGGCGGCAAAGTAGAGGACGGCAGACCGAGGCTAACTGGGATTGAGTCGAAGTCTGAGCTGATCCGACATGTCCGCCCTCCAAGCGCTGCTCGCGGCCGCGATGTTCGGGCTGAGCGTCCCGTTGGCCAAGCGGTTGCTCGATGTTGGCTCGCCTCTCTTTCTCGCGGGACTTCTCTATCTTGGCGCCGGCTTGTTCCTCACCGGGGTGCGGGCCGTCACGCGGTCGCGGCGCTCGCCGCGCCCCCTGGAACCGCGGGAGCGCGTGATCCTCGTCGGCGTGGTGCTGACGGGTGGGGTCCTCGCGCCGCCGCTTCTCCTCTGGGGCCTGGCCCGGGCCCCCGCGAGCGCGGCGTCGTTGCTGCTGAACCTCGAGGTCGTGTTCACCGTAGTCCTCGCGGGCGCCATCTTCCATGAACATCTCGGCACCCGTGTGGTCGCTGCGTCGGTCATGCTGGCCGCGGGCGGCATCGTGCTCGGCTGGCCCTCTGGGCATCTTGATCTGCCGATCGCCTCAGCCGCCGTGGCCGGTGCGTGCCTCCTGTGGGCCATCGACAACAACCTGACCCGGGTCATCGCCGACGCGGATGCCCTCCTCGTGGCTCAGCGGAAAGGCCTGGCCGCTGGCGTCGTGAATGTCGCGCTCTCGCTCGCCGCCGGCCACGCGTTGCCGCCGCCCGCTTCGATAGCGATCAGCCTTGTGGTCGGCGCGGTCGGCTACGGCACGAGCCTGGTGCTCTTCATCATGGCCATGCGAGGCCTGGGGGCCGCCCGAACGGGCGCCTACTTCGCGCTGGCCCCGTTCTTCGGCGCCCTTGCCGGCGTCGCGCTACTCGGTGAACCCGTGACGGCCCCGCTGACCTTGACCGCCGCCCTGATGGCCGGCGGGGTTTGGCTGCTGCTGCGCGAGCGGCACTCGCACCGGCATCGGCACGAGGCGGGGATGCACACGCACCGCCACGTCCATGACCAGCACCACCAGCACCAACATGAAGGCTGGGAAGGACCGGAACCGCACATGCACCCTCATGCGACCGGGCCGCTCGAGCATGATCACCCACACATCCACGACGGTCACCACGGCCACGACCATGATTGACCGGTGAACGCTCACGAGGCCCTCGAGCACGAGCAGCCTCCTGCCTGGCCATGGACGAGGACTGGGTATTGACCTCAGTACGGGAGGGACGTGGCGAGCGGCTTACCCTTCTCCACCATGTACGTGGCGAGGATCTTGGCCATGGCCGCTCCTTCATTGACGGTTTCGTGTGGCCGCCCGGCCTCGACGAAGAACGAGCCCCCCGCCTTGACGGTGACCGTCGGCCTACCCTCGACCCAGAGCACCAACGTGCCCTCCAGCACGTAGCCGACCTCCTCGCCCGGGTGGGTGTGCTTGCCCGGCCTCACCCCGCCCGGAATCTCGACCAGGGCCTGCACCACCTCACGGCCGGGGGTAGAGAGATCAGCTTTCTGCAGCACCGTGCGCTTGAACGCGGCCGGCTGAGCGCTCAGCGCATGAGCACCGAGGGCCATCAAGATTACGGTTATCGACGGCGCAACCAACCTCGCTGCTCGCTTCCTCATGTGAGCCTCCGATGGTCGATGTGAGTTGCCGCGCCTCCCGAACGAGCTGGTGTCTTACGCGTTTGCACGCCGCTCACCGTCCAGTTGGCATGGCCCAGAACTGCCGCGCCACGTGAAGTCTGACCGCAGAGCCAGAGCCCACTTGGTAAACGACGGCGTCTCCTGGCCGGATGTCACCGAACGCGAGCGCTTGACCATGATCATCACGGATCGCTGCGGTCGGAGCTACCAGGACGGCCTTCGAACCGCTCCGGGTCTCGAGCGTTAAGGCATTTCTCTCGACATCAACCGTCATGACCAATCCGGCGCCAGTGTTCTCCTGTGCGTACACCGCGGGTGCGATCGACAGCATGAAGATGCACAACGGTGCCGCACCAGACGCGAGAAGCAGCCGGGGCATCATCGAGATCATGATCATCCTCGTCTCCTTGAAAGGCTGTCGTTCACGGGAAGAAGCAATCACATTCGACGGGCCGGTGCGTCACCGGTGACGGTCACCCATGCCTACGGAGTCATCCTTCCCCGTGGATGAGCGGCCCCCAGCGATCCGATCGCGACGGTCACTCCGTAGGCACTGATATGGGGACGCGTCCCCTCACCGAGCCGCCTTGCGCTCCGAGCAATGCCTGATCTTCCTCGGCCCAAGAGGTCGGTGGGGGGCGGCGGTCCGCCCGAGCCGGCAGATGTCGAGCTCCTACGCCGGATGCAGCTCGGGGAGGAGGCTGGACTCGAGCTCCTCTACGCGCGCTACGGGGGACTCATCTTCACCCTCGCGCTGCGGATCGTGGGGGATCCCGAGCTGGCCCGCGAGGTGCTGCAGGATACCTTTCTGCGCTGCTGGGACGGGAGCGAATCCTTCGACCCCGGGCGAGGACGAGTGCCATGGTGGCTCATGGGCATCGCTCGGAACCGCGCCATCGACGTCTTGCGCAGTCGGTCCCATCAGGCCCGCTTGCGGGAAAGGGAGCCGCTGGCCGTGGTCATCGGCGAACCCAGTCAGCCGAACGCGACGGACTCCTTTACGATGCGGCACGCCGTGGCCAGCGCGCTCCAGGGTCTGCCGATCGCGCAGCGCCAGGCCATCGAATTGGCCTACTACGGAGGACTTACCCAAACGGAGATCGCCCACGAGCTGGGCGCGCCGCTGGGAACGATCAAGAGTCGGACGCGCGAGGCGATGGATCGGCTACGTGCCTTGCTCTGGCCGCTCATCGAGCCACCACGGGAGGCGTCGGAAGGCCGTGACTGAAGAGCACGAGCATCCCACCGAGAACCTTGCCGCGTACGTCTTGGGAGCCCTCGAGGGCCCCGAGCGGATACGCGTCGAGAGTCACGTCGCCACATGCACGACGTGCGCGAGCTTACTGGAACAGTACCGGGGCGTCGTCGGCGCGCTGCCGCTCGGGCTCGATCCGGTGCCGCCTCCGGCCGAAGCCTGGGAGGCGATCCGAGCGGAAGCCTCGCGGCGCCGACCCCGGGGTCCCGAGTGGGCGAGGAGCAAGGGGCTGTCAAACTGGCGGCGAGTGATGTGGCCGGTTCTGACCGCGCTTGCCGCGTCGCTGTTGGTCTGGAACGTGGTCCTTCAACTGGAGCTCGCGCGTCGCCCGCCGGGGCCGGAGGTGGAAGCCCTGGCCCGCCGGCCGGGACGGCTTGTCATCTTTACGGGGACGGGCGCACCGGGTGCGGGTGGGCGGCTTCTCGTCGCTATCGACGGCCACCATGGACATCTCGCGGTAGCCGGGCTGCGCCCACTACCACCAGAGCGGACCTACCAGCTCTGGTTCGTGCGATCGGGCGCGCCCACGGTGACTGGTGGCACGTTCACCGTTGATTCACGCGGCCGCGCATGGGCAAGCGTCACGGTCCCCGTCTCACTCGACGAAGCACGAGCGATCGCCGTCACGGAGGAGCCGATGCCTGGGAGTGTCGCTCCGACGGGCAATGATCTCTTAGAGGCCAAGGTTTGGCGATGAACGGCGGCCGCCCGAACCCGTGTCCGGAAAGATCGGACTCTGGTCGAAGGCAGACAGTTACCATGCCCTTCGACGATTACAAAGTGGTTTCCTCTACCCAGTACCTTATGAGGACGGCCTCAGCGCGCTCAGCCTGCCTACCCGCCGCTCTGCTGGAGGAGCTTCGCGACCAGCCCCGTCCAACCCGTCTGGTGGCTGGCCCCGATCCCGGCGCCGTTGTCGCCATGGAAGTACTCGTAAAAGAGCACGAGGTCCTTCCAGTGGGGATCGCTCTGGAATGTCTCGAAACCGCCGTGCACGGGACGGCGCCCGTCGGATCCGCGGAGGAAGATGGCCGTGAGCCGCCGCGACAGCTCCGCGGCGACATCCCACAGCTTCATGCGCCGACCGGACCCGGTCGGGAACTCCACGCTAAACCCCTCATCGAAGAAGTAGTCGAATCGCTGCAGCGACTCGACCAGCAAGAAGTTCATCGGGAACCAGATGGGCCCCCGCCAGTTCGAGTTGCCCCCGAAGAATCCCGTGGAGGACTCGGCGGGCTCATAGTCTACCCGGTGCTCCGTGCCGTTGACGTTCAGGACGTACGGGTGATCGCGGTGGTACTGCGAAAGCGCCCGGATGCCATACGGCGAGAGAAACTCGCGCTCATCCAGCATGAACCGGAGGACTCTTTCGAGCCGGTCGCCGCTCACGAGCGAGAGCAGGCGACGCGTCTTTCCCTTGCTCGTGACCTGCTGGGTGACGAGCTGGCAGAGATCCTCGCGGTTGTCGAGAAACCAGCGCAGCCGCCGGCTGAAGCTGGGCAGCCGCTCGAGGTCGTCGGGCTCGATGACCTGCACCGAGAAGAGCGGGACGAGGCCCACGAGCGACCGCACCTTTATGGGAAAGGCGCCGTCCGGCGTTTGGAGCACATCGTAGAAGAACCCGTCCTCCTCGTTCCAGAGCTCGCCGCCCTGGTGGCCCAGGTGGCTCATGGCCTGGGCGATGTACAGGAAATGCTCGAAGAACTTGGAGGCCATGTCCTCGTAGGCCGGGTCCTCGCGGGCCAGCTCGAGCGCGATGCCCAGCATGTTGAGGCAGAACATGCCCATCCACGCGGTGCCGTCGGACTGCTCGATGTGGCCCCCGGTCGGAAGCGGCGCCGAGCGGTCGAAGACGCCGATATTGTCGAGCCCGAGGAAGCCGCCCTGGAAGACGTTTTTGCCCTCCGGGTCCTTGCGGTTGATCCACCAGGTGAAATTCAGCAGAAGCTTCTGGAAGACGCGCTCGAGGAACCGGCGGTCGCCCGTCCCGCGGATGCGCTTCTCGATCTTGTAGACGCGGAAGGCGGCCCAGGCGTGGACGGGCGGGTTGACGTCCCCGAAGGCCCACTCGTAGGCGGGGATCTGCCCGTTCGGGTGCATGTACCACTCGCGGAGAAACAGGATGAGCTGGTCCTTGGCGAAGTCGGAATCCACGAGGGCGAGCGAGATCGTGTGGAAGGCCAGATCCCATGCCGCGTACCACGGGTACTCCCACTTGTCCGGCATGGAGACGACGTCGTCATTGTAGAGGTGCGTCCACTCGGAGTTGCGGCCCCGCTTCCGCTCGGGCGGAGGCGGCGCCTGGGTCGGGTCGCCCTCGAGCCACCGGCGGACGTCGAGGTGGAACCACTGCTTGGACCAGAGCATGCCGGCCAGGGCCTGGCGCATGACGGCCGCCGCGTCCGCGCCCAGGCGATCCGGGATGACCGTGGCGTAGAACTCGTCCGCCTCCCGCCGCTGAGCCTCGACCGCGCGATCGAAGCCTTGGAACGCGCGAGGCGGCCGGCCCTTACCCTCGCGCGTCAGGCGCAGCCTGAGGACGGCCCTCGCGCCTGCCTCCACCAGCAGCCGGTAGTGGGCGGCCGCCTTGGTCCCCTCCTCGAGGGGGTTCACGGCCTCCGGCCGCCCGTGGGCAAGGTATTCGTGGAAGGCGTCCTTCACGTAGGGTGACGGGCTCGGGGTGCCGTACAGGCGCTCGAGATTCGAGTCGTTCTCGGTAAAGAGAAGCTCGGGCTCCCCGTCGCACGCCAGGCGGTACGTCCCATCCATCTCCGGATGGGATGCGAGGATGACCCGACCTGCGCCCTCCCGTTCGCGGGCGAGGCGCGGCCGTCCGCTCCCCTCGTTCCACGACCACGTGTTCCGGAACCAGAGGCTCGGGAGCAAATGGATGGGAGCGGCCTCGGGCCCGCGATTCTCCACGGTGATGCGGATCAGGATGTCCTCGGGCGCGGCCTTGGCGTACTCGACGGTCACGTCGAAGTATCGCCCGTCCTCGAAGACTCCCGTCTCGAGCAGCTCGAACTCGCGCTCCCGCCGGCCCCGCCGACGATTCTCGTCGACAAGGTGGGAGTAAGGATATTCGGCCTGTGGGTACTTGTAGAGCCCTTTGAGGTAGGAGTGCGTGGGCGTGGCGTCGAGGTGGAAGTAGTACTCCTTGACGTCCTCGCCGTGATTGCCCTCGGAGCCCGTCAGCCCGAAGTAACGCTCCTTCAGGATGGGATCGCGCCCGTTCCACAGGGCGAGGGCGAAGCAGAGGCGCTGGTGGTTGTCGGAGATGCCGAGGATACCGTCCTCGCCCCAGCGATAGGCGCGCGAGCGTGCGTGGTCGTGCGGGAAGTACTCCCAGGCGGTGCCGTGCGCGGAGTAGTCCTCTCGCACCGTCCCCCACTGCCGATCGGCCAGATACGGTCCCCACCGCCGCCAGTGGGCCGTTCGGTCGCGCGTCTCCTTGAGTCGTCGCTCTTCCGCCGTCATGCTGATTGCCTCCGTATCACCGGGCGGTCTCAATTGAGCCCTCCGGGCATGGCCCGAGCGGCCCCTTCTTGTTTGACCCGTCCCTGGCCCTCTGGCACGATGGCGCGATGGCATTGCCCTCATACGCAGCCGGCGTCGGGTAAGACCGGTGGCCTGGCGAGAGGAGGCGGCTGATGGAGGTTTTGGGCACGGGCAGTCACCTGGACCATTTCATACGCCAGACCCGCGTGCACCACATGCACCTGAGCTCCATGGCCGACGTAAAGGCCAACATGATGCTCACCATATCGGCCCTGGTCATCACGTTCTCGATCGGGCACCTCTCGCACCCCTATCTCAGATGGCCGGTGCTCGTGCTGATCGTGTCCTGCCTCGCCACGGTGGTCTCGGCGGCCTACGCGGTCATGCCCAAGCTCGACAGGGATTTTCGGCCGAACCTGGACAGACCCGACTGCAACATCCTGTTCTTCGGCAACTTCATGAACCTGGAGTACGAGGAATTCGCGCGGCTCATGGAGGGGGTGATGAACAACTCGTCGCAGGTCTACGAGGCGCAGGTCCGCGAGGTGTACGAGCTCGGCGTCTTCCTGGGACGGAGGAAGTACGTGTACGTCCGGCTCGCCTACGTGTTCTTCATCGCCGGCTTGCTGGCGAGCGCCGCGGTCCTTGTGGGAGTCGAGATCCTCGCGACGGCGCGATGACGAAGGGCCCGCGCAAGACCGGACGCGATCTTGATCGGATCCTCGAGGGCCGCTGACCCTCACCTTGAGAACCCTCATTGCGGGGTGAGCCAACCTCCCACATCGGCGACGAGGCGATCGGCCTGGGGCGGGCCCCAGCTCCCGGGCTCGTACTCGAACATCTGGCTCGGCCCGTGGATCACCGGATCCACGATCGCCCAGGCCGCCTCGACCACGTCCTGGCGCGCGAACAGCGTGGCGTCGCCCGCCATCGCGTCGCCGAGCAGACGCTCGTAGTCCCCCATCCGGCCGTCCTGACCCTGCTGGGGCTGCTCCACGACGGACAGCTCCAGTGGCTGGCCCATCATGCCGGCCCCCGGCCGTTTGGCCCGGGCGCCGATGGCGATCGCGACCTGCGGGCTGAGCCGGAAGCGGACGTAGTTTCCGACCGAAGGCGTGGCCTCGCTGAAGACCACCGGCGGCGGGTTCCGCAGCCTGACCGTGACCTCGGTGCAGGTCATCTTGAGGCTCTTGCCCGCGCGGACATAGAACGGCACGCCCTCCCAGCGCCACGAGTCCACGTAGAGCCGCAGGGCGGCGTACGTGGCCATGTAGGAGTCCCTGGCCACGCCGGGCTCGTCCCGGTAGCCCCGGAACTGCCCGCGCACCATGTTGTCCGCGCTCATCACCCGGACCGTGCGCAGCACCTTGGCCTGCTCGTCGCGGATGGCCTCGTGGTAGGTGCTGGACGGCGCCTCCATGGCCAGGTAGCTGACGACCTGCAGCAGATGGTTCTGGATCACGTCGCGGATGACGCCGGTCTCCTCGTAGAACTTCCCCCGGCCCTTGACCCCGAAGCTCTCCGCCATGGTGATCTGGACGTTGTCGACGTAGTGGCGGTTCCAGATGGGCTCGAGGAACGCGTTGGCGAAACGGAAGTAGAGAATGTTCTGGACCGCTTCCTTCCCGAGGAAGTGGTCGATGCGGAAGATGCTGGCCTCGGGAAAGGCCTGGTGCAGCGTCTCGTTCAGGGAGCTGGCCGAGGCGAGGTCGCGGCCGAAGGGCTTCTCGACGATGACCCGGCAGTTCTGCGTGCAGCCCGCCTGCTGGAGCTGCTGGACGACGGTCGGAAACATGCTCGGGGGGATGGCCAGGTAGTGGGCCGGGCGCTCGCAGTGCTCCAGCTCTCCCCGCATCCGCGCGAAGGTGGCGGGGTCGCCATAGTCGCCGTCGACGTAGCGGAGCCGCTCGGTCAGGATCGGGAAGGCACTGGCGTCGACTCCGCCCCCGTGCTCGGTGACGCTGGCCTTGGCGCGCTCGACGAGCTGGTCCCGGGTCCATCCCGACTTGGCCACGCCCACCACGGGGAAGTCGAGACGGCCCCGGCGGGCCATGGCCTGCAGGGCGGGGAAAATCTTCTTGTAGGCGAGGTCGCCGGTGGCGCCGAAGAAGACCAGGGCATCGGAGCGGGGACGCTCGTCGCTCATGTCCTCTCCACGTGACCTCCGAAGCCGAAGCGCATGGCAGAGAGCACCTTGTTCTGGAAGAGGTCGAGGCCGCGGGACGAGAAGCGCTCGAAGAGCGCGGCGGTGAGCACGTGGGCGGGGACCCCCACGTCGTTGGCGGCCTGGACAGTCCAACGGCCTTCGCCAGAATCGGCCACTTTTCCCCCGAACTTCTCCAGGCCGGGATCGCCGGCTAGACTCTGGGCCGTGAGGTCCAGCAGCCAGGACGAGACGACGCTGCCGCGGCGCCACAGCTCGGTGATGTCGGCGAGGTTGAAGTCGTACTGGTAGTGCTCCGGGTTCCGGAGCGGCGTCGTCTCGGCGTCTTTCTCGTGG
>DASYTI010000162.1 GCA_036002485.1 Candidatus Methylomirabilota bacterium
GGCCTGAGGCACGGTCGGCCCGTCGCCCATGAGCGTGGTGCGCCGCATGTCGCGCGGCTCGTGGGCGGGAAAGGGCCGGGCGCGATGCATGGTCCGGCGGTTGTCCCACATCACGAGATCGCCCACCCGCCACTTGTGGGCATAGACGAACTGCCGCTGGGTGGCGTGCTCGACGAGATCGCGCAGGAAGGCGCGCGCCTCCGGCACCGGCCAGCCGAGGATGCCGCCAGCGTGGGAGGCGAGATAGAGCGACTTGCGCCCCGTGGCGGGGTGCGTGCGCACCAGGCGCTGGCGCACCGGCTTGAAGCGCTCGCGCTCCTCGTCGGTGAAGTCGGTGAAGCCGAGCTGCTGGCGCGAGAAGATCTGCGAGTGCTCGCAGATCAGATCCTCGATCTCGGCCCTGGTCTCGGCGTCGAGGGCGTCGTAGGCCGCGCGCATGTCGGCGAACTCGGTGTTGCCGCCCTTGGACGGAATGCTGCGGGCGTGGAGGAGCGAGTACTTCGCGGGGATCACCTTGAACGAGCTGTCGGAATGCCAGAGGCGGTTGCCGATGGCGAAGAGCCGCCGACGGTCGTCCCGGGCGTACACGTTGTTGTCCTTGTCGAGGTTGGACACGTCGGCGAAGCTCGTGGGCAGGCGGTACTCGTCGGGGGCGCGGAGGCTCGTGCCGATGGCGTGCTCGATGTCCCCGAGGCTGCGGGTGAAGGCGAGCTGCTGATCGTCGTCGATGTCCTGATCGTGGAAGACGAGGACCGCGTGCTCGTTCATGCCGGCATGGATCGCGTCCACCTCTTCCTCGGACAGCCGCTTGGTCATGTCCACGCCGTCGACCTCGGCGGCGAAGCACGGCCCGATCTGTCGGGTAGTGACGGGCATGGTGACGGCCTCCCTATGGCCTGCGCGTACGGTTCCGACCCCGGCGGAGCACGGTCGATTCCCCGCGCCTATCCTAGCGCAAGAGTGGGAAGGACACTTGCCGCATTTCAGGAAAGGGCGGATGATCCACCCCGGCCCACACTGACGTGGGACCGGCCATGACCTCTCCAGCCCCGGACGCGCCCCCGATCTCTCCGGCCCGTAAGTGGGCCATCACCGTCACCGTCATGGTGGTGGCCTTCATGCAGATCCTCGACACCAGCGTCACCAACGTCGTCCTCCCCCACCTGCAGGGCTCGCTGTCCGCGGGGCTGGACGAGGTGTCGTGGGTGATCACCTCCTATCTCGCCGCCAATGCCGTGGTCATTCCGGCCACCGGGTGGCTCGTCGGCCTCTTCGGGCGGAGGCGCTTCTTCCTCATCTGCACCACGCTGTTCGTGGTCAGCTCGTTCGTCTCCGGGGCCGCCCCCGACCTGACCACGCTCATCGTGGCCCGCATCTTCCAGGGCCTGGGAGGCGGTCCGATCATTCCCCTCTCCCAGGCCATCCTCTGGGAGGTCTTTCCCTTCCAGCAGCGCGGCCTCGCCATGGCCGTCTGGGGCGTCGGCTTCATCCTCGGGCCCATCCTGGGACCGACGGTGGGCGGCTATCTCGCCGACGAGTGGTCGTGGCGCTGGATCTTCTATATCAACCTGCCCGTGGGGATCGTCGGCTT
Organism: Candidatus Methylomirabilota bacterium; assembly: GCA_036002485.1. Taxonomy (NCBI): domain Bacteria; phylum Methylomirabilota (SeqCode); species Candidatus Methylomirabilota bacterium. The sequence goes on from DASYTI010000162.1 coordinate 1,592, forward strand.
CGTGCTGGCCAGCGCCTGCCTGTTCGACCCGCCGTATCTGCGCAAGGTCGCGCGGATCGACTGGTGGGGCCTGGGACTGATGGTGGCGGGCTTCGGGTGTCTTCAGCTCGTGCTCGACCGAGGCGAGCGGGAGGACTGGTTCGACTCGTCGACCATCGTCGCCCTGACCATCGTCGCCGTCTGCTCGCTCGCCGGCTTCCTGATTCGCGAGCTGATGGCCGACGATCCCATCCTGGACCTCACGGTGTTCCTCGACCGCAACTTCGCCACGGCCGCCTTCCTCATCTCGATCGTGGGCTTCGGGATGTTCTCGGGCATGCTCCTCGTCGCCGTCTTCACGCAAAAGCTCCTCGGCTACGACGCGTGGACCTCGGGGCTGGTGTTGGCGCCGGGCGGCCTCGGCAACATCTTCTCCCTGTTCGCCTCGGGGCTGGTGACCCGCATCGACCAGCGCTTGATGCTGGCCTTCGGCTGTCTGCTCAACGCCGTCAGCCTGTACATGATGACCTCCCTCACCCTGGGGATGGACTACTGGGCCCTGGCCATGCCGCGCTTCATCCAGGGGTTCGCCGTCGGCTTCATCTTCGTGCCGCTCTCTACGCTCGCCCTGGCCACCATCCAGCGCCACAAGCTCGTCAACGCCACCGCCGTCTACGGCATGCTGCGCAACCTCGGGGGCAGCATGGGAATCGCGGTGGCCACCACGCTCCTCGCGCAGCGGAGCCAGGTTCACCAGTCCACGCTGGTGAGCCACGTCAACGTGTGGGACCCGGAGACGGTGGAGCGCTTGCGGAGGTGGGGGAGCCATTTCGCGGCCCGGGGCAGCGACGCCTTCACCGCGGAGCGCCAGGCCGTGGCCATGCTCTATCGCGAAACGGTGGAGCAGGCCCAGCTGCTCGCCTACACAGATGACTTCTGGCTCCTGGCCGTGATGTTTGCCGCCGTCCCCATCATCCTTCCCTTCATGCGCCGCATCCGGCTGGAGCGGCCGTCGTCGACGGGCGCGGCGGACGCCGAGCGGCCGCCCGTGAGGGCGGTGGAGGAAGGAAGCGTGTGACGTGGCCTAGGGGTCTGTCCAAGTAATTCCATGCCCTCGCGAGCAGGGATGTTCCGCTTCGAGCGCCGGCTTCGCCGGCGCAATCTGTCCGGGGGGAGGTTCCGGAAGGGGGGCGGAGCCCCCCTCCGAGTTACCTAGGGCCGAGCCGTGAGGAAGCGGGCGGGGCGGTAGGGAGCGAGTCGCGGGTCGACGGCGCCCTCGAGAAGCTCGGCGGCGACGATCCGCCCCCAGAGCGGGCCCAAGGTGACCCCGCTGTGCGAGACGACGACGTAGAAGCCCTCGAGGCCGGGGACACCGCCAAGCATCGGTCTCTCGTCGCGGGGCATGGGCCGCACGCCGACGCGCGTGGCCTCGACCCGGCCGCCGGCGAGGGCGGGCAGGTGCTCGGCCACCGCGGCCAGCGAGCGCTCGGCCGGCCAGGGATCGGCGGACTCGGCCCACACGTGGTCGTGAGCGGCCTCGGCGAGCACGATGCGCCCTGCTCCGTCGGGCCTGAAGTGGACGCCGGGCGCGTGGATGGGCCGAAGGAGCGTCGTGGCCACGGGCGACGTGTAGATGAGCCGGCCCGGGACGCGATCGAGGGGGATGGCCACTCCCGCGAGGTGGGCGATCTCATCCGTGGCTTGGCCCGCGCAATCGACCACCACGTCGGCCTCGAAGCGGCCGCCCTTCTCGGTGCTCACGCCTCGCACGCGGTGGCCGGCGCGGATCACCCCCGTCACGCGCTGGCCGGACAGGACGCGGGCGCCGTGACGAGAGGCCTGAGCCAGAAGCGCCCCGATGAAAGGCACCGCCTCCACGTAGCCCTCGCCGGGCGTCCACACGACCTCGTCGACGTGGGCCGCGATGTGGAGATCCGGCTCCAGCTCCCGGGCCTCTTGCGCCGGGATGCGCTCGACGGAATAGCCCCACCCCGCGAGCCGCTCCACCGCCTGATCGAGCCGCTCCCGCCCCGCCGGGGACTCTTCCCAGGCCAGGGCGCCGTCCTGGTGTAGCCACGATCCCCCCAGCTCCTTGATGAGGGCGGTATGCTCCTCCATGCTCGCGACATTGAGGTCGTGGTAGTCGCGGGGCGTCTTGCCGAAGGAGTTGGTCCAGGCAAAGCTCGCTCTCGACGTGCCGCGGCCCGGCGCGCTCGCCTCCAGCACGGTCACCCTGGCCCCGCGCTCGGCGAGGCGATAGGCGACATTGGCGCCCACACACCCGGCGCCCACCACGATGATCTCGGTTCCCTTCATGCGCGATCCATCCTCGGCGCGGCCGGTTCGGGCAAGGATCTGTCCTTCCGGTGCCGCAAAAGACCCTTAGCATACCAAACGGTCACCGTGACTCAGATCCTGATGCGAGTCGATTTCACGAACGGCCCCCTCCGGGGTCTTCGCGTGGTGAGAGGCTCATCTCAGCACCCACGGGAGGGACCATGGGAGAGAAGCAGACCCTATTGAAGGAAGCGCAGGAGGCCTACACGGAGCTGCAGCGAAGCATGGCCGGGCTCGACGAGGCTCGGGCAAGCGACCGGTGGCTTGGCACGTGGGGAGTGCGGGAGATCCTCATCCACGCTTCAGGCTGGCTCCAGGAGATGAGGCCGGCCCTCGACCGCCTCGGGCGGGGCGAGGCGCCCTACCCCGACGGCGTCTCCTACGACGACGCCGACGGGTGGAACGCGAGATTCGTCGAGGCCCGCCAAGGGGTGAAGCTCCCCGACGTCCTTGCCGAGCTCGAGACATCCCACCGGGACTTCATGGCGGCGGCCCAGGCTCTCCCCGAGGAGCACTTCGCGCCAGATACCGCGGGCCGGAGCTTGTTCGAGGGCTGCACCTCGCAACACTACCGGGAGCACGCGAGTCAGATCGGCGAGTGGCGACGGGACGCCCGATGACGCCGTGACGCACGCCGCCTACTGCCTCTTCGAGACGCCGCTGGGCTCGTGCGGGATCGCCTGGAGGGACCGTGGACAGTCCGCCCGGCCCCCCGCGGTGACATTCCTCCAATTGCCGGAAGCGACGGCGAACATGACTGAATCGAGAATCGCGCGGATCTCCGGCGCGCCCCGGTCGAGCGTACCCCCGCCGCCAATTGCCGAGGTCATCGAGAGGGTACGCGAGCACCTCCAGGGCCACGCCCAGGATCTTCGCGACATCGCCGTCGACCTGAACGGAGCGGATCCGTTCGCCCGACAGGTGTACGAGGCCGCTCGAGAGATCCCGTCGGGACAGACGAGGACCTACGGCGAGCTTGCCAGGGCCCTGGGCCAACCGACCGAAGCCCAGGCGGTTGGGCAGGCTCTGGGAAGAAATCCCATCGCCCTCATCATCCCGTGCCATCGCATCGTGGCCGCGGGCGGCAAGCCGGGGGGATTCTCCGCTCGCGGGGGACGAGCGACCAAGGCGAGGCTGCTGGCCATCGAGGGCGCGACGGCTCCGCCGGTCCAGCTCGAGCTGAGAGCCACCCGCGGTGTAAAGGGGTCGGGGAGGCGGCTACTCCGCCCGGGGCGTGTTGGATTGCAGGACCTGACCCCGAAGTAACTCCCGGTACACGGCGGTCGTGCTCGTCATCATCGAGTCGACCGTATAGCGCTCGTGGACGAGGGCCTGGCCGGCGCGGGCGAGCGCGCTCGCGCGCACGGGATCCTGAAGCAGCATGAGGATGGACTCGGCCAGCGCGACGGCGTCGCCCGGGGGCACCAGGCACCCCGTCTCGCCATCGCGCACGATCTCGGGAATGCCGCCGATCGCAGAGGCGACCACGGGCGTGCCGACGGCCAGCGCCTGCGGGATCACCTGCGAGGTGGCCTCCGACCTCGTGGACGGGAGCACGAGGACGTCGAGGGCGGCCATGACCTCAGGAATGTCCCGCCGGAAGCCCGTCATCACCACGGCGCCCTCGAGGCCCATGTCCCGCACCCGGCGGTCCACGTCAGCGAAGCCGACGCCGTCGCCGACGATCAGAAAGCGCGCCTCGTGGAGGGCGCCGAGCACGACACGGGCGGCGCCCAGGAAGACCTCGTGACCCTTGGAGCCGCGGACGTTGGCCACGAGCCCGATCAACGGAACGGTGGACCCGAGCCCCAGCTCTTCTCGCACCGCCTGGCCGGACACGTGGGCATGGAAGCGGGAGGTGTCGACTCCGGCGGGCACGGAGGTCACCTTCGCCGCGGGGACTCCCGCGCCCTCCACGATGGCCTTGATGGTGTCACCCGTGGTGATGACGCGGTCGGCCAGCCGATAGACGAGGGCGCGGCGGCGGAGGATGGGGATGCTGACGTGGCGACCGCGCACCACCGGCCGACCCGATGAGCGAGCGGCCAGCGTGGCGAGCCAGCTATCCACCGAGCTGTGCGTGTGGACGATGTCGACGCCGGCGCGGCGGATCAGCCGTCGAAGGGCGAGGAAGCCCGCGGGATCGACGGGACCGCGCATCCTCACCGCCACCACCGGCAGCTCGCTGGCGCGGGCCTCGGCAAGGAGCCGGCTCTCCGGCTGGCAGGCGATGAGCGCGTTCCATCCGTGGGCGAGGAGCCAGCGCGTCTCGGTGAGGATCCGGATTTCCTGTCCCCCGAGGCCGAGCGACGCTTCGGTGTGCAGGACGAGGGTGGGCCTGAGGGCGGAGCGCCCGGCCTTCGCCGCTCCGAGCGTCGCCCGCTTGGATGCCATGGCGCGATCCTGCCAGAGCGGCCGGATAGGGTCAAACCGTGCCTCGGAAAACGGGACAGAAGAGGTGCAACGATACGTGGCCGGCTAGCTGATCGTTCTGATCGGGCTTCGGCGAGCATACCAGCAGGGCCGGTAGCCGGCGTGGGGAAAGAGCGACTGGACGCAGATCTCCGCCTGGGGCTGGTCCCAGAAGACCTCGACCCGGCCGTCCTTGCGAAGGGTCGCGTAGTAGAACGTCACGGTGCCAAGAACTTCCTCGGCTTCTGCTCGGCGCATCCGGAACCGCACCCGGAGATCTTCGATCACGTACACGGCGGCCAGGGCCACCACCGCGATGACGAGGAGACGCAAGACGACGATGACGAGCTGATCCGCGCGCGTCCTCAGAGCTGGTCTCCCGGCCGCGGAGCCTCACGCATGACCGGTGGGGGAGTGTCGGGGGAGGAGCGGCGGTCGCTCCCCCTGACTCAATTAAGAAACTTCGCCCGCTGCCCGCGCCGCTTCCTTCTCGGCCATCTTGCGCTTGAGCTCTTCCGGGGTGAGCCGGACGATGTCCTCGTTCTGGTGGGCATAGACCTTGTGCGCCGACGTGTCGAGCCGCTCGAGCCCCGCGCGCCCGGAGAGCACATCGTCCTTCCAGCGCTGATGCGCGGCCTCCCGCCCGTGGAACTCGGGCATGACCTCGCGGGCGAAGAGCTCGAGGCTGGCGCAGATGTCCTCGTGAGGCGTGCGTCCGGTCTGGTTGAGCAGGATCACCTGGTCCACGTGCGCGGCCTCGAACTCGCGCAGCCGCCGCCTGATCGTGTCGGGCGAGCCGATCAAGCCCGCCCGCAGCGTTTCCTGGGCCTTGGGCGTGTGCCGCCACTCCTGGTAGAGCTGCCACATGTTGCCGCGCCCGGGCTCGGCCATGCCGTGCTTGCCGTAGTGCGAGAGGCAGAACACGAAGAAGGTCCAGCCCGCCGCCTTGGCCTGCGCCTCCTCGTCGGTGGGCGCACACATGAAGGCGCTGACCATGGCGATATTGGCATTGGTCGGATAGTCGGCGAGCTTGGCCGGGTGGTCGATCAGGTTGGCGTAGTACTCGCTCACCCAGGCGCGCGCGGCTTCCGGCGTCACGAACTGGAAGCCGAGCGCTCCCATCCCCCATTGCCCGGCGCTGCCGATGGTCGTGATATTGGAGCAGGCGACCCACAGAGGGGGGTGCGGCTTCTGGAAGGGCTTGGGAATGACGTTTCGCGCCGGGAAGTCGAAGAACTGACCGTGGAACTCGATGGCCTCCTGCGTGAAGCACGGGATGAGCACACGCACCGCTTCCTCCCACACCTCCCGCTTGTCGCGCACGCGCCGCCCGAACGGATGGAGCTCCACGGGCCCCTGCCCCTCGCCGAGACCCAGCTCCACGCGGCCGCCGCTCAGGAGATCGAGGGTAGCCACGCGCTCCGCCACGCGAATCGGATGATTGGTGGGAAGCTGGATGATCCCGTGACCGAGCCGGATCCGGCTCGTGCGCTGGCTCGCCGCGCCGAGGAAGACTTCCGGCGCGGAGGAGTGCGAGTACTCCTCGAGGAAGTGGTGCTCCACCTCCCACGCGTAGTCATAGCCGAGCCCGTCGGCCAGCTCGATCTGGGTCAGCGAGTCCTGCAGGAGCCGATGCTCGCTGTCGGGCCCCCAGGGCCGCGGGAGCTGATGCTCGTAGAAGATCCCGAACTTCATGTCGGCCAATCTAGCAGGCTGCTGAAAAATGCCCATCTGCTTCGTTGGCGCCCCGCCCTTCGAGTTGAGCGGCGGCCCCAGGCCGTCGCGAGACGAGAGCTGAGTCGATCCGCACGCTCAACGTACAGAGAGTACGCCTCGCGTGCGACCTTCGGCCGCCGCCTCGCATCTGGACCTTTTTGAGCAGCCTGCGAGTTTGCCATCAACCTGCTAGACGATCACGCCGGCCACGCCTTCGTGAAGCGCCGGCTTCAGAGGGCCGAACTGGCCCTCGGTAGGCTCCGCTCAGCAAAACCACGCCTCGGTGAGTTTCGGGGGACGCCGCCGGTCGGGCGCCAGCGAGGGAACAGCGTCCAGCGGTCGCCCGGCCACCGAATGCGCCAGCGCCTTCCCCTTGTAGAATGTCGCGCTGGCGTCCTCGCTCACCGAGGCTTCCACGAGGCGACTCATCTGCCGCTGGAGATCGTCCATGCGCGGGTCCGGGTGACTCCAGCGATAACTGAAGGACGCGCGGTCGAGCGGCCCGAGATAGGGCCTGATCGCCTCTCGGCTCAGCAGGGCCGAGCCGGGCGGCACGAGAAGCCGAAGGGTGAGCTGGACCGGGTCGACATGGTCGATCAGCCCTTCCCTTTCGATGAAGGCGAGCATGTCCAGATAGTCTTCGAGCGTCGTCCACGGCGTGAACGCCACCCAGGTCGGCCGGAAGGCGATGCCCGCCTCCCTGACGATTCGAAGCGCGCGCGGAACGTCCGCGCACGCGTGACCCTTCTCGAGGTTGGCGAGCACGGTGTCGCTGAGCGACTCCACGGCCGAGATCATGAACACACAGCCGAGCTGCCGGAGGGCGGGGAGAAGCTCCGGTCGCTTCAGGATGTGCTCGACCTTGGCGGTGAAGTCGAAGGTGAGAGACGGCCATGCCGCGTGCATGGCGCGGACCACCGCCATCGAGTGGCCGGGCCCGTTAAGGAAGTCCGGGTCGCCGAAGGTGATGTGGGTGGCGCCGTCACCCACGAGCCCGCCGATATCGGCGAGGACAATATCCTGCGAGACCACGAAGAAGCGTCCGTCATAGACGGGCGGGATTGGACAGTGCAGGCAATGGTGCAGGCATCCGCGGCTGGCCTCGACATAGCCGACGAGGCGCCGCGACCCATCCTCCTCGAGGTGGGCATAGCTCCTGAGCGCGGGAAGCGCGGCCCGGCTCGGCGGAACAAAGGCCAGGCGCTTCAACACAGGGCTCGCGGGATGGTCCTTCAGGTGAACGCCTTCGACGGCCCCGGATCGGCCCGTCTCCAGCGCCTCGACCAGGGCGACCAGGGCCGACTCGAACTCGCCGCCGAGGACGGAGTTCCCCCCATGGGTCAGAAGGTAGTGGGCGTTCAGCGAGGCATAGAGTCCGTAGAAGCAGATGTGGCAGCCAGGATTCACGCGGCGCACTTCCTCGGCCACGCGCATGCCCAGGCGAAGAGCCGTGTGCATGGGAACGGAGATGCCCACGAACCGCGCGCGCGCCGCCTGGCCGGGATCGAATGGCTCCACGGAGAGGTCGAGCGCCGCGGGCGCGAAGCCCGCGCGCTCCAGGAATGCCAGCGGAGAAGCCAGGGCGAGCGGCTGGTGGCCGAGCTCGTAGCAGGACAGGAGAAGGACGGCCCCCTCATTTCTCAGGGGGGAACGGCCCGTGTCCAGCATCGCAGGTCTCTCCGTCGATTTCATGTCGGTGCTCTCGCCTCCTCGAGTATACGCGCTCCTCGCGCGGCCCGCAGGATAGCGCGAATATCGGCTATCCTTGCCGCACGACTCGACCCAGCTTCCTGGAGGGGCCATGCTCCAATTGCGGCCGAATTGCGAATGTTGTGACCGGGATCTTCCTCCGGACTCGCCCGAGGCGCGCATCTGCTCCTTCGAGTGCACGTTCTGTCGAGCGTGCGCTGAAGGGATCTTGCACGGCCGCTGTCCGAATTGCGGGGGCGAGCTGGTCCGACGCCCCATCCGTCCCGCGGCCGCGCTGACCACGCATCCCGCGTCGACGGCGCGTGTCCTCAAGCAAGAACCCTGCGTCACCGCGAGATGATCATCATTGGGCACGCCGCTTGAGTCCGCGGCATACGGAAGAGGACTTTCCACGAGATCCCATCGCGGCGGTGACGCATCGGGACCCGTATCCGTACTACGCGAGGCTGGTTGCTGAGAAGCCGTTCTACCGAGACGAGGCCCTCGGGCTCTGGGTTGCCTCGAGCGCGGAAGCGGTGACGGCGGTACTGACCAGCGATCTCTGCCGGGTGCGCCCGCCCGCCGAGCCCGTTCCCAGGGCGCTGCTGGGATCGCCGGCCGCAGACATCTTCCGGCATCTCGTTCGCATGAACGATGGCCCGGGCCACTGCCCTTTCAAGCAGGCCATCTCCGCTACGCTTGATTCGGTCGACGGGATCCGAGTTGCTGAACAGAGCAAGACCTCGGCTCGGACTCTCGCGAACGAGCTGAGGCCGATGGCCGATGGCCTTCGCCTCGCTGACTTTGCCTTTCGACTACCCGTCCATGTCGTGGCGAGCCTGCTCGGAATTCCTGCGGACGGGCTGGGGCACGTCGCGCGGTGGACCGGCGACTTCGTGCGCTGCCTGTCGCCCCTCAGCACCCCCGAGCAGATCGAGCAGAGCAAGACGGCGGCAGGTCAGCTCCTCGATCTCGTCCGTTGTCTGCTGGCGGGCGGGCAGACCGAAGGTCTCCTGGCCGCTCTCGCTCGCGCGGCATCACGCCTCGGTCACGCGGATACCGACGTCATCGTCGCGAACGGCATCGGCCTTCTCTCCCAGTCCTACGAGGCCACCGCCGGCCTCATCGGCAATACGCTCCTGGCCCTGATCTCTCGGCGCCGCTTGCGCGCGCAGGTCGCGGGCGACCCCAGTCTTCTTCGTCACGTCGTTCTGGAGGTCCTCCGCTACGACCCGCCCATCCAGAATACGCGCCGCTTCCTCGCCGGTTCGGGAACGATCCTGGGACAGCAGATGAAGGAAGGCGATGCCATCCTCGTCGTCCTGGCCGCCGCCAACCGCGACCCTGTGGCCAATCCCGATCCCGAGCGATTCGAGACGCTCAGGGAGAACCGGCGCGTCTTCACCTTCGGCGCCGGCGCGCATGGCTGCCCGGGCGAGTCGCTTGCGGCCAGCATTGCCGAGGCCGGGGTTCAGCAGCTCATGTCCTCGGGCAGCCGCATCGAGGAATTCGCGGATGCGCCGAGCTATCGTGCTTCGGTAAACGCACGGATTCCTTTGTGGGAGTGATGGAAGATCTAGCTTTGGCCTATACTTACACAGACTTCCTCAGAACTTTGACGAGCTTCTTTGAGGGCTTCTCCAAGAAGGGCGTGACCTTGTGCCGGGGCGGCGCGCAGTGTATGTTCCGCCCAGCGGTCCGACGCCAGAGACGGAGGCTCGTGATGACAATGGGACGCACCCTCGCATCGATCATCACCATGACCGTGGCTCTCGGTTTCTGGGCAGCGCCGGTGGGCGCCCAGCCCGCGGGGACGCTGGTGGTCGGCCTCGTCGCCGAGCCGGTCAACCTCGATCCGCCCCAGGTCACCGACCTCAACTCGAACCGCGTGGGACGGCGCATCGTCGAGACCCTGGTCACCTTCCCCGAGGAGAGCACGCAGGTCGTGCCCGGCCTCGCGGAGTCCTGGACCATCTCGAAAGACGGCCTGCAGTACACGTTCAAGCTGCGGCGGGGTATCACCTTCCACGACGGCACGCCGCTGAACGCCGAGGCCGTGAAGTTCTCCATCGAGCGCCAGATCAATCCCAACCATCCTGCCTACAAGCTCGGCAAGTACCCCTTCGCGAATTTCTTCTTCGGCAACGTGAAGGCCGTGGAGGTGCTAAGCGAGGAACGCGTGGCCTTTCTCCTGAACGAGCCGCGGGCCTCCTTCCTGGCCATCCTGACGGCGGGGGCGGCCTCCATCGTGAGCCCGACCGCCGTGATGAAGTGGGGGCCGGACTATCCGACGCATCCGGTGGGCACGGGTCCCTTCCGCTTCGCCTCCTGGGACCGCGGCCAGCGCGTCGTGCTCGAGAAGAACCCAGCCTACTGGAAATATCCCGTGAAGGTCGAGCGCGTGATCTACCGCCCCATCGTCGAGGATCAGGCGCGACTGACCGAGCTCCTCACGGGGACGCTCGATGTCATCGTCGGCGTGCCCGCCGACTTCGTCGGTCAGCTCGAGCAGAACGCGAAGATCACGCTCCTCAAGCAGGTGGGAGCGCATGTCTGGTATCTCGGCATGAACAATCAGAGGAAGCCCTTCGATGACAAGCGCGTGCGCCAGGCGCTGAACTACGCGGTCAACAAGGAGGCGATCGTGAAGGACGTGCTCAAGGGCACGGGCGCCTCCTCGCGGGGCCCCGTCCTGCCGGGCACCTGGGGGGCCGATCCCGCGCTCAAGGCCTATCCCTATGATCCCGAGCGCGCCAAGAAGCTCCTGGCCGAGGCCGGCTATCCGAGCGGCTTCTCGACGACCCTCTGGGTGCCGGAGTCGGGCTCGGGCATGCAGGCGCCCGTGGCCATGAGCACGGTCATGCAGTCCAACCTCAAGGCCGTGGGGGTCAATGTCACGCTTCAGACCATGGAGTGGGGCGCCTATCTGGCCAAGCTGCGCACGAAGGAGCAGGAGCTGTTCGCGCTGTCGTGGATGGCGGGCACGGAAGATCCCGACATGGTCATGTACCCGCTCCTGCATTCGAGCCAGTGGACCCCGGTCGGTCCCAACCGCGCGCTCTACAAGAACCCGCGCTTCGACGCCTTGCTCCAGCAGGCGCGGCTGACCACCGATCAGGCCAAGCGCACCCAGCTCTACCGCGAGGCGCAGCGCATCCTGGTGGACGACGCCCCCTGGGTCTTCGTCGATCACGAGATCCAGATTGCCGCGCTGTCGAAGCGCGTGCAGGGCTTCAAGCTCCATCCAAGCTTCGACCTGCGCGTGGAGACGATCTCGCTCAGGTGAGCCCGCCCCCTTTTGAGAGGTTAGATCGCCCTTTGAGAGGTTAATCGGTTGAGGGGCTATATCGCGCGGCGGCTCCTCCTGCTCGTACCGGTCCTGCTCGGCGTCTCCATCGTCGTCTTCATGGTCCTCCATCTCTCCCCGGGCGACCCCGCGGAGATCATGCTGGGCTCCCAGGCGACCCAGGAAGATCTCGCGCGCCTCCGGCGCGAGCTCGGGCTGACGGAGCCGCTGCACGTCCAGTACTTCCGCTGGATGAGCCACGTCCTGCGCGGGGATCTCGGACGGTCGCTCTGGATGAAGCGCCCCGTCCTGGACGAGGTGCTCCACCGATTCCAGGCGACCCTCGTCCTGACGGGCAGCGGCCTGCTCCTCTCCACCCTCGGGGGCATCGCCCTCGGGGTCGCCTCGGCCGTGCGCCCACACTCGCTCCTCGACCGGATGAGCGCGGTCACCTCGCTCTTCGGCGCGAGCATGCCCGTCTTCTGGCTCGGCATCGTGCTCATGGTCGTCTTCTCGCTGTGGCTCGGCTGGCTGCCCGCCTCCGGGATGTGGGCGCCCTATGGCGGCGGCGACCTGCGCGATCTGGCCGCGCATCTGGTGCTGCCCGCGCTGACCCTGGCCGCGGCCTCCATGACCATCATCGCCCGCCTCACCCGCAGCACCATGCTCGACGTCCTCGGCCAGGACTATATCCGGACGGCGCGCGCCAAGGGGTTGATCGAGGGGCGGGTCGTCTTCCGGCACGGGCTCAAGAACGCCCTCATCCCCATCGTCACCGTGGTCGGGGTCCAGGCCGGCTATCTCCTGGGCGGCGCCGTGCTCACGGAAACCGTCTTCGCCTGGCCCGGCGTGGGATTGCTCATGGTCCAGGGCATCCTGGCCCGCGATTTTCCCATCGTCCAGGGCTGCGTCCTCGTCATCGCTCTGACCTTCGTCCTCATCAACCTCGCCGTCGATCTCCTCTACGTGTACCTCGACCCGCGCATCCACTATGAATGAGCCGGCGTGAATAGACGGCTCTCCAAGAATCGGCTGGCCGCTTGGGCATTCCTCGTCATCCTGGCCGCGGCGGCCGCGGCCCTCCTCGCCCCCCACCTGCCCCTCGGCGATCCCGACGCCGTGGATACGCCCAATCGGCTGCGCCCGCCCCTGACCTCCGGACACTGGCTCGGCACCGACGAGTTCGGCCGGGACCTGCTCGCGCGGCTCATCTGGGGCGCGCGGGTCTCTCTCCTGGCCGGGGTCGCCACGGCGGGGGCGGCCATGCTGATCGGCGTCGTGCTCGGGATCGTGGGCGGCTACTACACGGGGTGGACGGAGACGGTGGTCATGCGGCTCACGGACATCCTCATGGCCTTCCCCTATATCCTCCTGGCCATCGCCATCGTGGCCGGGCTCGGCCCCGGCCTGCGCAACGCGATGATCGCCATCACCATCGTGGGCTTCCCGATCTACACGCGGCTCGTGCGCGGCATCGTGCTGTCCGTCCGCGAGCGCGAGTTCGTGGAGGCCGCGCGCGCGCTCGGCAGCCCGGATCGCCTGATCCTCGTCCGTCACATCGTTCCGCAGCTTCTCTCGCCCGTCATCGTGGCCTTCAGCCTGGATGTCGGGGCGAAGATCCTCGCCACGGCCGGACTCTCCTTCCTCGGGCTCGGCACCCAACCGCCCACTGCCGACTGGGGCAGCATGCTGGCGACCTCACGTCAGTTCGTGATCCTGAGTCCGCATGTGGTCATGCTGCCCGGGCTGGCCATCTTCGTGATCGTGCTCGCCCTCAACCTGGTGGGCGACGCCCTGCGCGATCTCCTCGATCCGCGGACGTATCCGCGCTAGGGAGCTCGGAGGGGGGCTCTGCCCCCCTTCCGAAGCCTCCCCCCGACGCAGTGCGAGCCGGAGGACGTCGCGGGCGCAGTAGGAGCCGCAGCACGGCCGGGGGCTGGGGCCCCGCGTGCGAGGCGAGCCGTATGAGGACGCCCCGCCGTCTGAGGCGAGTAATCTGAGAATTGCGCCGGCGAAGCCGGCGCTCGAAGCGGAACACTCTTGCTCGCGAGGGCAGGGAAATTGCTTGGACAGACCGCTAGCCGAGGGCTCGAGTCGTCCCCGCGTGGGCGGGGCGAGGAGAAGGGGAACTAGCGGGCCGGGCGAGCCTGGATGGCGAGATCGCTCAAGAGCTTCGGCGGGGCGGGCTTGACGAGAAAGTGATCGAATCCTGCTTCAACGGACCGCCGGCGGTCCTCCTCTCGGCCGTAGCCGGTCAGGGCCACCAGCAAGGCGTTGTGGAGCCCGACGCTCTGGCGAAGCTGCCGGGCCGTCTCGAAGCCGTCCATGCCGGGCATGCCGACGTCGAGGAACACGACGTCGGGCTGAAATTCGGCCGCGAGCTTCAAGGTGGACGGGCCGTCGGAAGCGATCTGCACCTCGTGCCCGGCCATGCGGAGGACGATGGCAAGAGTCTCCGCGCCATCGACGTCGTCGTCGGTCACGAGAATTCGGCGGGAGACGGCCTCCCCTGCCACGACCTCCTTCGTCGTCTCCTTCCCCATGGTGATCCGGGCCCCTTGCCCACCCACGCGATACATCGAGCATTCAAAGAATAGCCAATGAAGGTCAGACGCTACCCTAGCCCGAAAAATTCTCGCTGTCTGTCGAGTATCCGACAGATTGCCGAAAGGAATCTGTGCCTGGCCAGCGAGAGCGGGCGACGGCTACCGGCGAAAGAAGCGGTCGAACTCACTTCGTATGATGCGATAGCACTCACAGGCCGCCGTCTCGAGCCCAGCCCGATTGAGGATGGTGATGCGGCCGCGGCGGTAGCGGATCAGGCCTGCCCTCTGCAAGGAGCGGGCAGCCTGATTGGCGCTGCTGCGATTCACCCCCAGCATCTGCGAGAGAAACTCCTGCGTGGATTGGAGCTCGCTCGACCCCGAGAGGTCCTGTGATGTCAGCAGCCATCGACAGAGACGCTGCCGTGTCGTGTGAAACTGATTGCAGGCGCTCGACTGGGATAGCTGAACGATCAGGGTGTGCAGGTAGTGCAACAGCAGCTTGTGGAGCTGACCGCAGCGATCGAACTCCTTGCGCAGCACATCGGCCTTCATTCTCCACGCCGTGCCCGGCCCCTGCACCACGATTCTGTATGGCAACACGTGAGATCTGAGGACGATGGGGATACCGATCACCCCTTCGCCGCCGACGAGGCTGACCTCGATGGAGGTCCCATCGTCTGCCTGAGAGAGGATGGAGACGATGGCCGTGTCCGGGAAATACGCCCACTGCATGGTGCCGCCTGGCTCGTACAGGACCTGGCCGGCGTTCAGCGGGGTCCGTAGCAGGTGGGGCGCGATCCGTGCGTGATCCTTGCGTGAAAGACCGGCCAGGATGCGATTGCCGGCGGAGCGGGGTTGCACCGCGTCGGGCAGAATGTTCTCCTTCGTCGGCTGAGCACTCTACACGTGCGACGGACCGGCCGTTTGTGAAAGACTGCCCGGTACTCTAATACGGTCGAGAGGCCGATGTCTGTCGCTTACCCGACATAGGAAGCCCAGCGGAGCCAAGGGGTTTTCTTCGACATGGACAGCTATTCCGCACGGCGAGTGGGCGAATCGCACTCGGTAGTCCTTGCCGTAATGGAAGAAGCTTTCTTATGGCGATGCCGCACAAGCGACCCTTTGGGCCTTCCCATGGCAGACTGCCCATCTTTCGGATCGGCATCCCCTATGCTCCTGAGGTAAGCTAGCACCGCGACCCGGGCATTGGAGGCGGCGGGGGCGATGGCCTACCGGATCTTGGTTGTAGAGGATGAACCCGATACGCGGGAGCTGCTCGCCGTGACGTTAGGGTTGGACGGCCACCATGTCGAGACGGCCGAGGACGGGCGGGAGGCACTCGAACTGCTCGCGGGAGGCAGCTACGACGTGATCCTGAGCAACCTTCGGATGCCCGGGATGAACGGCGAGGATCTTTATCGACGTGTCGAGCATGGCTGGCCACACCTCGCGCCCCGCTTCGTGTTTGTGACTGGCGAGAAGCCCGGCGGGTTCCAGACTCAATACGGGGGCCGACCCGTTCCCGTCCTCACCAAGCCCTACTCCCCTGAGCGCCTTCGGCAAGTTGTTCAGGACGTCGTTGCGCGTGATGTGTAGCTCGGTGTTGCCTCACCGGTGACCGCCCCTTCGAGGCTCACCACGTCCACATACGATGCGTCGCGGTATGGGAGCGAGAACGGGTGATGTAGACCCAGATGCTACCGCCCGAGTTCTCGGAAGATACCCCGGGTCACCGTCACGTCGGGAATCTCGTGGTGTGGCTCGACCGTCAGCACTCGGCATGCTGTTTCGATCTCGGAGGGCGGTACGCGGAGCTTCCGCAGAAGTGCGGTCAGGGCCTCAAAGCCCTTCGGCCTACCCAACTCAATCGTCCCCACGCCGTCTTTGTGGCCCCCGAAGCTGACTGAAAATTCCGTCGTCGTCGGCTGAAGGCCAGGACGATCAGGGCGAACAACGTGGACGACGCCCGGCGTTTCTTGGGGGTGCCGAGGCAATGCCGTCACGGTTGAGTCGGATTCTCCCTAGGCGTCGCCATCGTCGCGAGATTCTGCCGAGGGCAATCCATCCGATTTCCTGCTCGCTATTGACTCAAGGAGCCATGCTCGGTAGCAGACCAGATGCGCGTGCGCATTTCGCACTGCGATGACGTTTTGCGACGACTCAGCAGCAAAGATCGGCTTGCCGCACACGGCGCAAATGTCACTCACCCCTCGCCCGGACCACGACTGCTCATGCGGCAACACGAAGAGAGTCCCGTTCGCGAATCCCTCACGCACCGTCTGACGCAGATCGGCAAGGTACCCGGTCCCGTCCGCCCCACTCAACCTTTCGTAGGTCTCTGATTCTTCGCGCCAGATTGAATAGCAGGGCAAGTGCGACCAGACCGTCGCAGGTCCGACGACCTCATTTTCCACTTCGGACGGTGCGATGGTTGTCCCGCAGACTATGCAGATATGCCCGGTCCCTCTTCCTGCCCAGACCTTGTGAGGTGCGGGAAAGAGCCAACCGCTCGCGAGGCGTTCGCGGACGGTTTGGCGAAGGGCTGACTCAGGCAATGGCGATCCCCGGCCGCTCGCTGCTTGGGTAAGACCAAGCCAGTCACCGGGGTCTCGGCGCTCAAGAGCGCCAACCGTCAAAGGCCAGAGTGAGGGCAAAAAGAGTATGCACGCGGGCGGGGACGGCGGCAAGAAGTACCAGCTATGTCGGATTGGCGACAGATCGTGGGTCCGATTCTCACCCACCAAGCGCGTCGGCCTGCGCTGGCCGCGTTCAGGACGGAAGCGTGTAGCGCTGCTCGATGGCCGCCTTGACCAAGGCCCGGCTTTCTCCAGGGGACATGCGCGAGTCTTCCTCGACGCGCGCCGTCTCGGCGGCGAGCTCCTCGTCCTTGATGGCTTCGCGGAACCAGCGGGAATAGTCCTGCTCCCGCAGATGGTGAAGCCACGTCTCGTCATCGACGCCCGCGGCCAGCTGAACGAAGAGGGCGAGATTCTGGGCACGCAGGTTCAGCCGTCCCGCGGGGCCGCGGAAGTAGAAGCTCTTGTCCTCCCCCAGCTCGCCCGTGGCGTACTTGCGCACGTGACGGCGGTGCTCGGCGCGAGGCGGCGTCGTCCGGAACCAGAGGGGATCGCCTGCCTCGGGTCGGCGCGGCCACAGGAGCGCCTCTCCAGGCTCGGCCGTGCGGGGAAGCTCGCGCGGTGGCCGCCCTCCCACCACCTCGCCGAAGGCGCGAAGAGTCTCGTCGGACGACCGCCCGATGGCCACCACCATGTCGATGGACGATAGCACCGTGGGGGCGACGTGCTCAGGATGCACGGTGATCAGCATCATGCCGGAGAGCGTGCGGGGCAGCGTCACCGAGACGAGCTCGGAGGGCGCGGGGAGCAGATGGTGCGCCTCGTCCACCACGATCCAGTGCGGCCGGCCGGTGCGCGCCCGGAGATCCTGCAAGCCGGGCAAGAGGCGCGAGAAGAACGCGGGGCGCTCGTCGAGCCCCAGGCCAAGGAGGTTGACCACCACGTTCCGGTTCGGCTGCTCGAGCACGTCCAGCGCTCCCGCCACCGTGGGCGCGCGCTGCTTGTCCCCGAGCACGATGGCATTGTCGAGCAGGGCGTAGTCGCCTTCGGGATCGACGATGCAGAACTGGTAGCCCCGTTCGACCAGACGCTCGAGCACGCCCGTGGCGAACGTCGACTTGCCGCTGCCGGACGAGCCGGCGATGAGGACGCCGAGGCCATAGGGATTCAGGCGCACTTCGCCGCCGTCCTCCCGCGCGCCGAGGACAATGGCGTGTCGGGAGAGCCGGCCTTCCAGATCGGCCAGATCGCCGGCGATGAGCTTGTCGATCAGCTCGCTGACACCGGCGCCGTTGGGATCCCGGGTCACCCAGTCCGCCCGCTCCTGGATGAGGGGAAGGGCATTGGCCACCGCGACGCCGCACTCGCACAGCCGGATGAACGCGTGATCGTTTTCCGCGTCGCCGACGCCCACGCAATTATGGGGGGACAGGCCAAGCTCGAGCAGGGCAGCCTCGAGCCCGGTGGCCTTGTTCACGCCCGAGGGCAGAACCATGACGGCGCCCTTGTTGAAGATGACCTGCAGCTCGAGCCCGAGGTCGCGGATCGTCTCCAGCACCGCGGTCTCGTGAGGCTGCCAGGTCGAGACCACGCAATGGCCTACCGACAGTGGAGAGATCCCGCGGCGGCGGAGCGCCCTCACGAAATCGGCGGACGGAGGCTCGCCCAGCGTTCTCTGCTCGCGGGCGGCGGGGCGGTACAGGACGCCGCCGTTCTCGCCGACCACGTGATCGAAGACCGTCACCTCCGGAAAGACGGCGAGCAGATCCTCGATCTCCCGGCCCGTCACGAGGATGAGCCTGCGGCCCGAGTCGCGAAGCCGCCGCAGCGCCGAGAAAGAGTCCGGGGAGACCATTCCATCGGAGGCCAGCGTTCCATCGAAGTCGCAGGCCAGCACGAGGTAACGCATGGGTGGACCGGCGCCTCAGCCGTCCCCCGAGCCCGCGGCCAATTCCCGCCGCGCCACGCTCGTGATGGCCTGCCTGAGCGTCAAGGGACGGATGGGCTTGGCCAGGTGGATCTGGTAGCCGGCCGCAAGCGCTCGTTGCTCGTTCTCGGGCCCGGCATATGCGGTCAAGGCGATGCTTGGAGTCCGGCCGCCCCGCTCGGCCGGGCGCTGCCGAAGCTGGCGCATGAGATCGTAGCCGTCCTGTCCCGGCATGCCGATATCGCTGATGAGCACGTCGAATCGCACCTCGTCCAGGATCTCCAGGGCCTCCCGGACCGACGCCGCGGTCGTCACGTGAGCGCCCGCCGACCTGAGCAGGAAGCCGAGGGCCTCTCGCGCGCCGCCTTCGTCCTCCACGACGAGGACGCGAAACCGCTCGATCGACGGCACGGGCTGATCCTGCGCGCGTTCCTGTCTTCCCACCAGGGCGCGAGCGGTCGGCGCGAGCGGAAGCTCCACGAAGAACGTGGCCCCCATTGCCTTCCCCGGGCTCTCGGCCCAGATTCGGCCTCCGTGAAGCTCCACGAGCTGTCGCGCGATGCTCAGGCCGAGCCCGAGTCCCGGCGCGGTCCGGCTGCTGCCGGTGTCGGCCTGGCGGAATCGCTCGAAGATATGGGGGAGAAAGTCCGGGGCGATACCCTCACCGCTGTCCCTGATGGTCAAGCGCCCACTCGACCCGACATTGGTGAGCGACACCTCGATGCGTCCGTTCCGGGGGGTGAACTTGACCGCATTCGACAGGAGATTGGCGGCGACCTGCTGGAGCCGCACGGGATCCCCGGTGACGGCCAGGGCGGCCTGGTCGAGGCTGAGATCCATGACGATCCCCTTGGCGGCGACGGCGAGTCGCACCGAGTCGAGGGCGGCCGTCACAATGGGCCCGAGGGGGACGGTGGTCGTGTCCATGGAGAGCTTGCCGGACTCGATCCGCGCGATGTCCAGCAGATCGTCGATGAGCTTGGCCTGGGTGTCCGCGGCCCGCTTGATGAACTCGATGGCCCGCCTGAGCTGCTCCGGACTGCCGCTCTGGTGGCGCAGCACCTCCAGCCAGAGCTGGATGGAGTTGAGCGGATTTCGAAGCTCGTGTGAGACCACGCCCAGGAACTCGTCCTTGGCCAGACTGGCCGTCTCGGCAGCCACCCGCGCCGTTTGCATCCGCTCCAGGAGGGCCTCCCGCCGCTCGGCCGCCCGTTTGAGGTCCGTGATGTCGGTGATGAGCCCGACATAGCAAATCACCGCCCCGCCCTCGTCACGAACCGGCTGCGCCTCCCCGGTCACGAATCTCGCGTCCCCCCGCGAGGACAGGAGCCGGTACTGAGCGGAGAAGCCGCTCCTTTGCCGGATCGCCTCGTGCCACTCGCGGGTGACGCGCTCGCGGTCGTCGGGATGCAGGGTGGCGAGCCATCCGACTCCCGCCGCGTTCTCGGCGAAGACGCCCGTGATGCTCGACCAGCGGTCGTTCACGAAGACGTAGCCCCCCGCGGCATCGGTTTGAAAGAGCCCGGCGGGCGCCAGCTGCGCCAGCGCGTCGAAGCGCGCCTCGCTCAGGCGGCGGTCGGCCACGGCTTGCTGGAGGGCTCTGGCCGTCGCCGTCCCTTCACTGATCTGCGTGCCGGACCGCGGGAGAGGCGAGGCGGCCCCGCGCGCGAAGGGATCCGAAAGGTCCGCGAGAGCCGAAATGCGCTGGGCCAGTTTCCAGCTCAAGAGGATCGAGAGAGCCGCCGCCAGAGTCATGGCCAGGGCGGCACCCGCCGTCACCGAGAGGGTCGATCTCCAGAGGAATGCGGCAACGAGCGCCGAGAAAATCAGCATGGAGAGAAGAGCTCCGGCGGTGAGGATGAGAAGGTACGATCGGATCTTCACGAGACTCGCTTCGAGACGGCCATGAAGGTCTTGATGACGACGCCCGGAGTCCAGAGCGTCGACCCGACCTCACGACGGCCGCCCGGGATAGTGACGCGCATGGCCAAGGAGGAGCCAGACGCCTCCTCCGTGAATCATTTAAGGGCCGCATGTTCTGTGCCAAGGAATGGGCGAAATCAGGAGGAGAGAAATCGATTCTGTGACGAACAGTTGCCGGCGGTCGGTTAGAAGGTAACGGCCCTCCTCACGGTCAACCTTACCGTCCCCGCGGGCAGATCTGACATGCTGGGCATAGGGCGGCGCCGACGCCCGAGCCCGGCCACGGCGTGCCAAGAAAGGCCATGCCTCAGCCACGTCCGGCGAGGCTGGCCACGATCGTGGTCAGCTCCGCCGGGTCCACGGGCTTTGGTATGTGCATGCTATAGCCCGCGGAAATAGCACGGATACGGTCGTCCATCCGCCCATACGCGGTGAGGGCAATGGCAGGGATACCTCCTCCTCTCGAGCGGTCGAGCGCGCGCACTTTACGGATCAACGCATAGCCGTCGTCGCCGGGCATCTCGATATCGGAGATCAGCACATCCGGCCGCCATGACGGTATCAGCTCGAGGGCCTCCGGCGACGACAGACACGTCTTCACCACGGCCCCCGCGGAGCTCAGGATGGCCGCGGCGAGATCGAGCGAGTCCAGGTCGTCATCCACGAGGAGCACACGCAATCCGTGGAGGCGTGCTCCCCCCCGCGAGGAAACCGTCGGGGCCGTCGTGGGATGCTGCCGCTCCCCCGTGGCCGGGCGCACCTGCACGATGGTCATGGGCAGCTTCACCGTGAACGTCGCTCCCTTGCCTCTTCCGAGGCTGTCCGCGGAAACGGTCCCCCCGTGAAGCTCGGTCAGGTACCGGACGAGGGAGAGCCCGAGCCCGAGCCCGGCGTGCTCTCGTGTGCTCGAGCTGTCGCCTTGCCGGAACCGCTCGAACACAAAGGGCAGCAGCTCCGGATCCATGCCCTGCCCCGTATCGCTCACGACGATCTCGACATGCGAGTTGACCCGCTGCAGGTGTACCTGCACCTGGCCGCCCTTGGGGGTGAACTTCACGGCATTGCTCAGGAGGTTCCAGACCACCTGCTGCAGCCGGTTCGGATCCCCCGTGACCGGTCCCGCCCGCGGATCGAGCACGCTCCGGAGTCGTATCCCCTTCGCGGCGGCCGCCGGGCTCATGGAGTCGAGAACCGCCCTGACCACCGATGCCAGGTCGACGTTCTGGACGTCGAGTCGCATCTTGCCCGACACGATGCGGGACACGTCGAGGAGATCGTCGATGAGCTGCACCTGGACATTGGAGTTCCGGACGATCGCGTCCAGCCCCCGCGCCGCCGTGGCCTCGTCGACCTCGCCCGCCTTCAGGATATTGGCCCACCCGTACACGGCATTGAGTGGGGTCCTCAGCTCGTGGGACAGGACGGCCAGGAACTCGTCCTTGGCGCGGCTGGCTGCCTCGGCCTCGGCCCGGGCCGCCCGCTCACGGGCGAGGAGACTTCTCCGCTCATCTTCCACCCGCTTCCGATCGCTGATATCCCGCGCGATCTTCGAGGCGCCGATGATCTCGCCCTCCGTCGACCGCACCGGAGACACGGTCAGCGAGATGTCTACCAGCGTCCCGTCCTTACGCATGCGCACCGTCTCGAGATCCTCGACGGCGATGCCCTGCCCGATCCGGACCAGGACGTCCTCCTCCTCGTGCCGGCGGTCGGGCGGGATGATGATCGCGATGTGCCGACCCACGGCCTCGGCCGCCGTGAACCCGAACAGCTTCTCGGCCGCCGGGTTCCAGGATCTGATGATCCCCTTGAGGTCCTTGCTGACGATCGCGTCGGCCGAAGACTGCACGATCGCCGTGAGATGGAACGATGCCGTCTCCGCCTGCTTTCTCTCCGTGACATCCTGGAGGTAAATGGCGAGCCCCGCGCGCGACGGGTACATCCGAACTTCCGACCACAGCCCACGGCGCTCATCAAAGAATTCTATGAAGCGCGCGAGGTCCTCTTGCACGGCGCGCCGCGCTTCGGCCTCGAAGACGCTCCCCACGAGCTCGGGGAATTCGTCCCAGATGCGCTTGCCCAGGAGCGCTTCGCGGGGCCGACGCGCCAGCTGGGCGGCCCTCTCGTTGACGAACCGGTAACGCCAGCCGCGGTCCAGCACGATGAACCCATCGCTGATGCTCTCGAGAAGCTGATCGAGCTGTCGCTCCCGGCGCCGGATCGCCTCGTTCAAGACGCTGATGGCCACGCCGATGAAGACAAAGACACCCAGGGCGACGAGCTCGCTCGGCGCCGTAATGAGCAGGGTACTGGTGGGAGGGATCCAGAAGTAGGCGGCGGCCATCGTGCAGAGCGCGGTGGTCAGGAGCCCGGGGCCGACTCCTCCGAACCAGGCCGCCACGATGATGGCGGGGTAGGCGGTCAGGTAGGGAAACCTGTGCTCCCACAGAGGGGTCAGCCAGGCTCTCACCATGACGGCGGCCGCCGCGCACAAGACCGCGACGGCGTAGCGAGCCACGAATCCGTCTCGGGGGCGCCCCATCGCGCATACCATAGCTCCGGACGACGGAGCGCGCTCGGGAATTTCCGCGGCTCGGAGACCGACGGGCGCCGGGGCTCGCGTCGGTACCGTCTTATCCGCGAATCGCCCAGCGCCGCACGGCGACGAGGGCCCACACGGCCTCGACGAGGCCGAAGGGCCATGCCCCTTGCAGAAAGCCGTAGAGCGATCCCAGGCCGCAGGCCCCGGCGAAGGCGAGGATGAACCAGCGGCTCCGATCTTCGAGGGCGTAGCACACGAGCATGGCGGTAACCGAGAAGAGCCCGAAGAGCGTCAGCGCATCCAACGAACGCTACGCGAACTCTGCCTGCGCGCTCATGGCCAACGGTGCCGGTCCGGGGGTGACCACGTCGGCGGAGACGGCAGGCCCTCCCGGATACGCTGCGTGAGGTCCTCGAAGCTCAGGTGCATGGTGCTCACGTCGTCTTGCCCGGGTCTTCTCCCAGAAAGTAGCGGCGGGGATCGAAGAGGCGGATGAGGGCGAGCTCATCCGCGGTCGGCACCTCGAAGCGCCGCAACCGGGCGCCCACGGCCAGCTCCCAGCCGCAGGCCGCGCGCGCAGCCTCGACGGCATCGGCCTCGGGTCGATGGCCGAAGGTGCCCGTGAGCTGGAGCGTCCCCCCCTCGCCATCCTTCTCGTACACTCCGAGATCGGACACCACGGCGCGCACGGCGCGGCCGGGCGCGGTGATGTACGGCACCTTGTCGACGAAGCGCCGGGGCGATTGCTGGAGGCAGACCACCACTTCACGCGAGGAGGAGGTGATGTCATTGGCGCCGCCCGAGCCCGTCACGTAGGTCACGCCCGGGATGATGGTCGAGTTGATATTGCCGTGCTTGTCGATCTGCCCCGCCGCGAGCGACCCCAGGCACGCATTGTGCCGGCCCCCCATGAACACCCCCATGACGTGCAGGATGTCCGTGAGCATCTTGGCCGAGGGAAAATTGCGGAAGGAGAAGACGAAGGGCTCGGCGGGCCGCGGGAGGTAGCCGACCATGCCCGTCTCGGCCATGATCTCGACGTCGACGCCGCCGCGCTTGAGCTCGTAGGCGGCCAGCCAGGCGGCGAGGTTGGAGTTGCCCACGCCGGCCAGAAAGCTGCGGTAGCCATGCGCGCGGACTTTTTCGGCGAGGACGCGCGCCGCCACCACCACCATCCATTCGGAGGGAGAGGCCGGAGACGCGGGCCCCGGCAGCGTCGCGGATAGCGACTCGAGCTCGGAGACCCACGCGTCGGTGTGGGCGCGGCCCTTGGTCTCCATGATCCGCGCGTAGCCGAGCTTGGCCAGATAGGCCGCCTGGTCCGGCACGTCGAGGATCCACTCCCTGATCCAGGCCTCCGCCGTCCCGGGCTCGCGGAAGGCGCGCCGGCACTCGAGGATCCATTCCAGATCTTCGGCGTACCCTTCCAGCTCGGCGACCCCCATGCCGTACATGCCGCCGGGATGACATCCCTGCGGCGCCTCGACCACGGCCTGTACGTACTGCGAGGGAAGCTTGACGAGACCCGAATGGCGCCGGATGAAGTCGGTGGAGACGATGCGCTCGACGGTGACGACGGCGCCGCGCCTGGCGGCCATGGCCCCGTACAGGTTCTCGTTGAGCGGTGCCGCCGTCAGCACATTCCCTGCGCGGTCGGCCGCCCAGCCGTGAATGAGGGCCACGTCGGGCACGAGCGCGCGGACGTAGCCCACGCGCCCCTCTCCCCCGAAGGGATCGTCGGCGGCCATGAAGTCCCCGTCCCTCGCGTTGTCCTCTTCCATGGAGGAGCCGAGGAGCGACTTCGTGGTGAGGAAGGGCACGCCCATGGCGCCGGCGAGAAGCCGCAGCGGCATGGTCAGCATCGACCAGTTCTGGACCTCCAGCCTGCCCTCAAGGACAGCCCGGGAGAGCAAGGGCTGCGGCGTAGGGAAGGGATAGCCCTCGCCCATGAATGTGGTGATGACGCGGCGGACGAGGCCGCCATGGATGAGGGCGGTCCACGGTGATCCGACGCCGATGGCGGCGAGCGTGAAATCGGGGCGCTTGCCCCACCACAGGCGCGTGACCTCGCGGACGAGCACGTTGGCGCGCCCGTGGGCGGCGCCGACATAGACCGTGTCGCCGGCCCGGACGTGCCGGCGCACCGCTTCCGCGAGCGTCGTCGTCTTGTCCGGGCCCTCCTCGAGGGGCACGTCGAGCCGCCGCCTGATGACATCGTGGTACGCCGCCTCCATCACGCCGCCTCCCGTCTCGGGGCGACCACGCGCGCCTTCAGCCGCCGGGGAATCCAGGCGGCGACCCGCCGGGCCGTGGTGAGGGTGGCATCGAGGGATGCGACATCGAACGGCCAGTGCTTGAGAAGCAGGGGCCGGCCGAGGACCGTGACGAGTCGATCGAGGACGAGGGCAACCAGGAGCGCATCGTCGAGCCAGCCGAAGAGCGGAATGAAGTCCGGAATCAGGTCGAGGGGCGTCACCAGGTACACGGCCAGAGCGGCGAGGAGGATCTTGGCCCGCCCCGGCACCGCGCGGTCGGCCAGCAGCGCCCCCAGCATGCCGGCCAGGCGGGGGAGGACGAGGAGAAGGGCCTTCATGGCGGCGCGGCTATGGCAGCCCCTCGGCCAGCACCTCAGCGATGTCGCGGGCTTTGATCTTGTCGCTCACGCCTTTGCCTTTGACCCCGTCTTCGAACATGGTGAGGCAGAAGGGACACGCGGAGGCGAGGATGTCGGGGTTCACCTCCATGGCCTGCTCGACGCGGATCTGGTTCACGCGGCGCCCCTCGTTCTCCTCCATCCACACGCGGCCGCCCCCGCCCCCGCAGCACATGCCCTTGGATCGAGACAGCTTCATCTCCGCCAGCTCGCCCCGCGTGGCGGAGGCGAGCACGCGCCTCGGCTCCTCGTAGACGTCGTTGTACCGGCCGAGATTGCAGGCGTCGTGATAGGTGATGCGCTCGGTCCGCTCGCGCGGCACCTTCAGCCGTCCCGACTGCACCAGCTCGTCGAGGAGCTGGCTATGGTGGATGACCTTGAACCGTCCGTCGAAATCAGGGTACTCGTTCCGGATGGTGTTGAAGCAGTGGGGGCAGGCCGTGACGATGGTCTGGAACTTGTACTGCTTCAGCGTCTCGATGTTGCCCTGGGCGAGCGTCTGGTAGAGGTACTCGTGCCCCAGCCGCCGGGCCGGCTCGCCCGTGCACTTCTCCTCGTTGCCGAGGATGGCGAAGTCCACTCCCGCGGCCTGCATGAGCTTGACGAAGGCCCGCGCCACCTTCTTGTTCCGCTCGTCGAAGGAGCCGTAGCAGCCGACCCAGTAGAGATACTCCGCCTCGCGCACGTCGCTCATGAGCCGGAGGCCGAGGTCGCCGGCCCACTCCGCCCGCGTCTGCCAGGACATCTGCCACGGATTGCCATTGGTCTCGAGATTGCGGAAGGCGGGCTGCAGCTCCGCGGGGAACCGCGACTCCGTGAGGACGAGCCAGCGCCGCATGTCCACGATCTTGGGCACGTGCTCGATGAAGACGGGGCAGGCGTCCACGCACCAGCGGCAGGTCGTGCAGGCCCACAGGACATTGTCGTGGATGACGTCGCCGACCATTGACCTCGCGGGGGCGGGCGACCTCGCGAGGGCGGGGGCCTTCTCGGCGGCCGACTTGTCGCCCGCATGATGTCCGTGCTTGGCGTGGCCCCCCGCGCTCTCGAGGAGAAAGTCTTGAAGGTTCAGGATGAGCCACTTCGGATCGAGCTCCTTGCCGCTGATGTTGGCCGGGCACCCGGAGGTGCAGCGGCCGCACTCGGTGCAGTTGTACGTGTCGAAGAGATCCCTCCACGTGAAATCCTTGAGACTGCCCACCCCGAAGGTCTCGGCTTCCTCGAGGTTGATCGTCTGGAACTGCCCCTTGGGCTTCTGGGAGGCGAAGAATACGTTGAAGGGGGCAGCCATGATGTGCAGGTGCTTCGAGTACGGCAGGTACACGAGGAAGCTCAGGAGGAGCACCGCGTGGAGCCACCACGACACGTGGAAAATGGCGGTGACCGCCCCGGGCGGCAGATGAGCGAGCGGGCCCGCCAGCGCCCTCCCCGCGAACTGCCAGTGGTCGGACGGCGCGGGGGCGAGCACGATCCGGCCCGCGTCGGCAGCAAGGTCCGTGATCATGAGCCCGAAGATCAGGAGCAGGATGAAGAGGCCCTCGGGCGAGAGGGTGAGGCGGCGGGGCTTGGTCACCAGCCGGCGGTAGGCCGCGTAGGCGATGGCCGCGATGACGGCCACGCTGAAGGCGTCTTCGAGGATCAGGTAGGGGGGCGTGTTGGAGAGCAGCGGAAGGTGGAACCCCTCGGCCATCCCCTGCCCGAAGAACTCGATGGTCCCGAGCGTGAGGACGACGAAGCCCCAGAAGATCGTGGCATGCATGAGCCCGGGCCAGAAGTCGTTCTGGAGGAGCCTGGCCTGGCCGAAGACGTACACGAGGACCGCGAGCAGTCGCTGGGGCACCTTGTCCCATCGCGCGTCCGGCTTCCCCACCAGTATGAGCCGGAGAAGAAAGATCGCGCGTCGCGCGAAGAGCACGAGGGCCACGACGATCAACGCGTAGAACGGGAGCCAGCCGGGGACGGCCCCGTACCACTGGTGAGAGGGCGACATTCAGCGGAACCTCCGTGAGGGACGGGTGTTGGGCCTCATAGTGCGGCGCGGGTTCCGGAGTGTCAAGGTCGCCGGAGGATCGTGGAGAGGATCTGCGAGACGGCGGAGTACGAATCGAGCGTGCCCTCGGCCACCGCGTCGATGAGGGGCGCGATGGCGCGGTCCTGCTCCATGCCCGCGAGCACCTCGCTCGCGAAGCGCTCGACGAGGAGAGTGCGAAGCTCCGCGCGCCGCCGCGCCTGGCGCCGCTTCTCGAGGGCGCCCGAGGCCTCGAGGACGGCCCGGTGCCGCTTAATCTCGGCGAGGAGCTCCGCCACGCCGACGTCGCTCACGGCCTGGGTGGCCAGCACGGGCGTCTCCCAGTCGACGTCCTTGGGCGAGGCGCTGCTCGAGTAGTGCAGGTGTACGGAAAAGCGCAGCTCGGCCATGAGGGCATGCGCGCCTTCGCGGTCGGCCTTGTTGACCACGAAGATGTCGGCGACCTCCATCAGCCCCGCCTTCATGGCCTGCACCGAGTCGCCCGACTCGGGTACCAGGGCCACCACCGTCGTGTCGGCGAGCTTGACGATGTCCAGCTCGGTCTGTCCCACCCCCACGGTCTCCACGAGCACCCAGGGGAACCCGAAGGCATCCATGAGCTTGAGCACGTCGCCGGTGGCGGCCGCGAGACCGCCGAGGCTGCCGCGCGTCGCCATGCTGCGGATGAACACGCCGGGATCCAGGGTGTGGGTCTGCATGCGGATGCGGTCGCCCAGCACGGCACCCCCGGTGAACGGGCTCGACGGATCGACGGCGAGCACACCCACGGCGGCGCCCTCCGCGCGGAGGTAACTGATGACACGGTCGACGAGGGTGGACTTGCCCGCCCCCGGCGGCCCGGTGATTCCCAGGACGTGGGCGCGGCCCAGCCGGGGCTGGAGGGTGCGCATGATCTCCGGAATTCCCGCCCCGCGGTTCTCGACCCGCGTGATGAGACGGGCCAGGGCCAGGCGGTCGCCCGCGAGCATGCGCTCGACGAGGGTGTGAGAAGGGGCGGGTGCGGCGGCGGGCACCCGCAGATTCTAGCAGATTCGCCGGGGCGCCCCCGCGGGCCCCCGTGAATGCATCTATGCAGCCCTCGCCTCGCCGCTCTCCTCGCCTGCGGCTCGTCGGCAGCGTCTCAGCTCGAAAATCTACTGCTTGGCGAAAGTCAGGTCGGTCTCGATGGCGATCTCGTTCGAGAGCTTCAGGAACATCAGCTGCGGGATGGACATGCCGTGATTGCTGAAGGTCGTGCCCAGCTTGGAGCGGACCTTGATGTTCTCGCTGGCGAACCCGAACCGCTTCTGCGCTTCCACCTGCTCCGGGGTGAGCCTGATATAGGTCACGCGCGCGTCGGCCACCGTCTCCACGGGCTTTTGCTTGATGGTGAGGATGCCCTTGACCTTGGCCGGGACTTCCTTCCCCGGCTCGAGCGGACCGGCCATGTCGATGCTCTTGATCTCGAAGATGGCGAACTTGTTCGCCTCGTTGCTGGCCGTGTCGAGGTACAGCGGCCCCTGCATGTCCGCATCGCGCTTGGTGACGCCGGTACTGATCGTGGTCAGGTCCACCTTGATGGTGCCGCTGGCCGTGGCAGGCTTCAGCGGATCCACCGTGAGATTACCCGTGACGGCGGGGCCGGCCGTGTTACCCACGACCGTCTCGAGCGGCGCATCCGTCTTGAAGGTCGCGCGTGAGTAGTTCGAGAGCATCCTGAGATTGATGGGCTCCGCCTGTGCCCATGTCGGCACGGCCAGGACGAGCACAGCCGCGATGAGTCGTCCGATCATGAGACGTGTCCCTCCAAGGAGTTCAATAGGTTCGCTCGGCGAATACGCGCGGGGATAACTCAGGGCCCCGCGTTCTGGTTCCCCGCCACGGCCCTGACCGTATCGTCTCCGAGCCTGGCCTCCATGACCAGGGCATCTTCGCCCGTATCGAAATAGTAGCCGTTTCGACGTCCGATGATCTGGAACCCGAGGCGGCCATAGAGCGCGACGGCGGGGGCATTGCCCGGACGCACCTCGAGGAAGGCCAGGGTGACGCCTCGGGCCACGCCCTCCGAGAGCGCGCCGGCCAGGATGGCCCGTCCCACGCCCCGATGACGCCAGTCCGGATGCACGGCGAGGTTGGTGATGTGGATCTCGTGACCGATCTCCCAGAGGCACAGGTATCCCACCACCTGACGACCCGCGCGCATCACCGAGCAGCGCGCCACGCGGTTCTGCTGGATCTCGTACCGGAAGGCCGCGGGCGTCCACGGCGTGGGGAAGGACACGCGCTCGATGGCCACGACCTCGTCGAGGTCGGCCAGGGTCATGGGCGCGAGCCGGAGCTTCGCATCCATGGTGCTCATGACGCGCGCCGCGCCTTGAGCTCGGCCTCCGAGGGGCGAAGATAGAGCGGCGCGATCTCGTCGGCGCCCCGCCCCTCACCCGCCGCGAGCATGCGCAGCCCGATCTGAGCGACCACGGCGGGGGACGGCATGCGCTGGGCGGGCGGAGCTACCCGACAGCCGTCGCCCAGCCGCGCGAGCCATGGCCGGCAGGCGGCGATGCCGTCCCCCAGCAGGATGACGGGGGCCTCGAGGCGGGCCGCCGCCGCCTCCGGCGTCAGGGCCAGGTAATCCCAATTCCTGACCATCGCCTGTCCGTCCCAGCGATAGCGGGAGAGATAGACCTCGCCCTTGCGCGCGTCCAGGATGGGGCACACGGCGGCCTCCGCGAAGGGCAGGCGCGCCGCGAGCGCGTCGAGCGTGGGCACGGGAGCAATGGGCAGGTCGAGGGCCAGGGCCAGCCCCTTGACGGTGGCGAGGCCGACGCGGAGGCCTGTGAAGGAGCCCGGCCCGATGGACACGGCGAGTCCGTCCAGATCTCGCGGGGAGAACCCGCATTCAGCGACCAGCCGGTCGACGGCGGCCATCAGGCGCTCCGAATGGGTGACCGTGACGTCCAGCGTGATCTCCCCGAGGAGGCGTTCGCCGTCGACGAGGGCGGCCCCGCCTGAGAGGGTGGCGCTCTCGAGCGCGAGGACTTTCATGGCGGTGGAAGTTTACCACGCGCGGCACTGGACCAATTTGCTCGCCAGATTCTACTCCGCTCTCGCCTCGCGACGCCCAGGGGCCGTTGCTCAGCTCGAACGGCGTCAGCCCTCGCCTCGGGGCGGTGCCCCTCAGCTCGAAGGGCCACGTTCTCGGTTATCTTTAGGGATTGACAAGGGCGCGGCGCGGCCGTAATTCTTACAATTCCATGGCCCCGCCCCCCTCGAAGGAAACAGCCCGGATGGACGCCGAGGTTCGCGAGAAGATCCATCTGGAGATCCTGAAGCGGACGGGCGCGTACCACGCCAACGACCACATCCTCCTGCCGTCCGGCCAGCACACCAGCGAGTTCATCGAGAAGACGCTCGTGACCACGGAGGCCTCCTTCACGGAAGGGCTCGGCGCGGTCATCGCCAAGCACTACGCCCAGTGGCCCATCGACGTCGTGCTCTCCACGGGCCCCGGCGCCCTCATCCTCTCCCACTGCGTGGCGCGCGCGCACCCCTCGCGGCCCACCCTCATGTACGGCACCAAGGGCGTCTCGGCGGGCAAGCGCAAGGTCACCCTCCCCGCCGAGTTCCACCGGCTCATCAGGCCCGCCACCAAGGTGCTCATCGTCGAGGATCTCGTGAGCTCCGGAACCACGGTCAAGCTCTTGAGCGATCTCGTCGAGGAGCTGGGCGGGCAGGTCATCGGCATCGGCGCGTTGTGGCGCCGGACCAAGAAGGCCGAGATCGCCGGCAAGGAGATCTTCAGCCTGGTGAGCCGGGACTTCCCGACCTATCCGCCCGACCAATGTCCCATGTGCAAGAAGGGCGTGGCGCTCAACCAGGAATTCGTGCGCCGCCGCGAGCATCGACGGCCATCCTCGGCTCGAGAGAAGACCTAGGCAGCGAAGGGACAGCCCCGACCCACCAGCTGTAGCGGCCCGCCGCGCTTTATGACCCCGCAGAATGTATTTTCCCCTTGACAGCCTCGGGAGGCCTCCCCCAGAATCCCGGCAGAAGTCACAAACCGCGGGACGCGCGGGGCGGGAGGAGGTGACACGATGGCGAAAAAGAAGAAGGCCTCGAAGAAAAAGAAGAAGTAAGTCGCCGATACCGGCGCTCGGCCCTGTCGGCCCCATCCCGGCAGGGCCGATCCATGTCCGCCTCTGATGGCTGGTACGGTCGGCGCCCGCGTGGTGATAGGCGCCGTGGTCGTGGCGGCCCGGCGCTAGAATCGTCCGATGGCCGAAGTCGACAGATTCTGGAGGCGGGTGCCGTGGATCCTGATCGTCGGCAACCTTGTCGGCGCCCTCCTGACCTTCGTCTATTTCAGGGTGATCGACCCGCCCTCGTCAGCGCAGCGCGTGGGGCCCTGGGAGCTGGGCTTCTTCGCGGCCGGGATGACCCTCCTCCTGGGACTCGGTTCCCTGTGGGTGCGGTCCTGGATCGATCCGCTCGTCAAGGCCCAGTCCGGCCAAAAGGAGCTGCCCGAGGCCGAAGCCAGGCTCGTGAGGCGGCGGGCTCTTCTCCTTCCCCCCATGCTCGCCCTGGTGACCCTGACGGGCTGGATGGCGGCTGGGGTCATCTGGGGCGTCCTGTGGCCCGTGCTCGCGGGCTTCTTTGTCCCTGAGCGGGCCTGGCGTACGGTCTTCGGGATCACCGTGGTGGCGGGCAGCGTGTCCACGGCCTTCATCTACCTGGTCGCGGAGCACCAGTGGCGCCACGCCATGCCGCACTTCTTTCCTCGCGGCGATGTGAGCAGCGTTCCGCGCGTGATGAGGCTCACCGTCCGGACGCGCCTCCTCGCCATCTTCCTGCTGATCAGCGTCATCCCGCTGGCCGTCCTCGGCATGGTCGCCCACACTCGCGCCCTCTCCCTCGCGGGCGCCGACGCGGCCGCCGCCTCCCACCTCGCGGGGGAGCTGGGGGTGATCATCGCCTTCATCGTGGGAGTGGGAATCGCTGCCGCCATCGGGCTCGCGATCTTCACGGCGCGCAGCGTGGCCGATCCCCTGCGGCGCCTCGAGCGCGAGATGGCCGCGGTGGGCCGCGGCGAGCTCGACGGCCGCGTCCCCGTGGTGGGCAATGACGAGATCGGCGCCGTGGGCGAGGGCTTCAACCGGATGCTGGAGGGGCTGCGGGAGCGCGAGGTCATCCGGGAGACCTTCGGCAAGTACGTCACCCGCGAGGTGCGCGACGAGATCCTGGCCGGGCGGGCCAGCTTCGACGGACAGCTCGAAGAGGTGACGGTGCTCTTCTCGGACCTGCGCGACTTCACCCCGTGGGTGGAGCGGACGGAGCCTCGGGAAGTGGTGCGCGAGCTCAACGAGTACTTCACCGAGATGGAGGCGGCCATCCGCGGAGAGCGCGGGCTCGTGCTGCAGTACATCGGCGACGAGATCGAGGCGGTCTTCGGCGCCCCCCTGCGGGGGGCCGACCACGCGGACCGGGCGCTTCGGGCCGCCCGCGAGATGCGCCGGCGCCTGGCCGAGCTCAACGCCCGCCGCGCCCGGGCGGGCAAGCCCCCGCTCCGGAACGGCATCGGCATCCACACGGGCACCGTCCTCGCGGGCAATATCGGGAGCGCGGAGCGGTTGACCTATGCGCTGGTGGGGGACGCGGTCAATCTCGCCTCGCGCATCCAGGGGCTCAACAAGGAGCTGGGCACCGAGATCCTGCTCAGCGAGGCGACGCGGGGCCGACTCACCGACGGGGCGGGGCTCGCCACGCTGCCCGCCGTGAGGGTGAAGGGCAAATCGGAGGAGGTCAGCGTCTTCAGCGTCACCTAGCCGCGGGGCGGGTTCAGAGGACCCGCTACTTCTTGGGCGCCGGCTTGACCGGCTTGGCCACCTTCGCCTTGTCGCCTTCCTTGATGAGCCCTTTGACCTCGTCCATGAACTGGGAGATGTCCTTGAACTGCCGGTAGACCGAGGCGAAGCGGACATAGGCGACCTGGTCGAGCTTCTGCAGGTGCTCCATCACGATCTCACCCATCTCGAGGCTGGTGATCTCCTTCTCCGCCCGCTCGTGCAGGCGTGCCTCGATGTCGGCGACCACGTCGTCCACGGCCTGGACGCCCACCGAGCGCTTCTCGCAGGACTTGAGGATGGAGCCGCGGAGCTTCTGGCGGTCGAAGGGCTCGCGCCGGCCGTCCCGCTTGACCACGTGGGGCAGCACGTCCTCGATGTACTCGTAGGTCGTGTAGCGGCGGTGGCACTTGAGACATTCGCGGCGGCGGCGGATGAACTCGCCCTCGCGCCCCACCCGCGAGTCGACCACGCGGTCCTCGGTGTGTCCGCAGAAGGGGCATTTCATGGGGCGGCCTCGCGGACCACCGTCGCCCTCACCGCAGACGCTCCGCGTAGAGCGGGAACCGAGAGGTCAGTTCCTCGACCTCGCCCCGGACCTTCGCCTCCGCCGAGGCACTGCCGAGACTGCCGAGCACGCCGTCGATGAGGGCGGCGATCTGGACCATCTCGGGCTCCCCCATGCCGCGTGTGGTCACCGCCGGCGTGCCGAGGCGCACCCCACTCGTGACCATGGGCCCCTTGGTATCGAAGGGGATGCCGTTCTTGTTTACGGTGATCCAGGCGCGGTCGAGGGCCTCCTGCGCGTCCTTGCCCGTGATGCCCTTCGGCGTCAGGTCCACGAGGAGAAGGTGCGTGTCCGTGCCGCCGGAGACGAGGCGATAGCCTCGCGCGAGCATGGCCTCGGCCAGGGCCTTGGCGTTCTTGATGATCTGGGCCTGGTAGGCCCGCCACGCAGGGGTCTGCGCCTCGCGGAAGGCCACGGCCTTGGCGGCGATCACGTGCATGAGCGGACCGCCCTGGATGCCGGGCAGCACGGTGCGGTCCAGGTCCTTGGCATAGGCGCTTCGGCACATGACCATGCCGCCCCGCGGCCCGCGGAGGGTCTTGTGCGTGGTGGTGGTGACGAAGTCGGCATAGGGCACGGGTGAGGGATGGAGGCCAGCGGCCACCAGGCCCGCCGGATGGGCGATATCGGCCATGAGGGCGGCCCCCACCTCATCGGCGATATCGCGAAAGGGCTTGAAGTCGATGGCGCGCGGGAAGGCCGAGCCGCCCGCGATGATGAGCTTCGGGCGGTGCTCCTTGGCCAGGTCGCGCACCTGGTCGAGGTCTATCCGCTCGGTGTCCTTGGTCACCCCGTAGGGCACGATGGTGTAGAAGCGACCCGAGAAGTTCATGGGGCTGCCCGCCGTGAGATGGCCGCCGTGGGCGAGATTGGGTCCGAGGACGATGTCCCCGGGCTTGAGCAGCGTGAAGTACACCGCCATGTTCGCCTGCGAGCCCGAGTGGGGCTGGACATTGACGTGTTCGGCGCCGAAGAGCTGCCGGGCGCGGGAGATGGCGAGGTTCTCGGCGATGTCCACGATCTCGCAGCCGCCGTAGTAGCGCTTGCCCGGATAGCCCTCGGCGTACTTGTTGGTCATCACGGAGCCCGTCGCCTCCAGCACGGCCTCGGAGACGAAGTTCTCGGACGCGATGAGCTCGAGGTTGCGTGACTGGCGGACGGTCTCGTCGCGAATGGCCCTCGCGATCTCGGGATCGACCTGCTCGAGGCTGCTCATGCCCCGGCCCGCGCGCGCGCGACCACGCGCTCCATCTCCGCGATCTTGTCCACTCGGCGGGCGTGACGGCCGCCGGCAAAGGACGTCTCGAGCCAGGCGCGCAGGATTTCGAATCCGGTCTCGCGCCCGGTCAGACGTCCCGCCAGGGCCAGGACATTGGCGTCGTTGTGCTCGCGGCTCATGCGCGCGGTGAAGACGTCGCTGCAGAGGGCCGCCCGGATCCCCGGCACCTTGTTGGCGGCGATGGTCATGCCGATGCCGGTGCCGCAGACGAGGAGTCCGCGATCGACCTTGCCCACGGACACGGCCTCGGCGACCTGGGCGGCATAGTCGGGATAGTCGACGGAATCGGGGCCGTGGGTGCCGAAGTCCAGGACCTGGTAGCCGGCATCCATGAGCCAGGCCTTGAGGGCTTCCTTGAGCTCCCACCCGGCGTGATCAGCCCCGAGAGCAACCCCGAGCATCGCGCCTGACATTACGCTCCCTCGGGCCTGAGTGTCAATACGCCCCAACCTGTGGGGCCCGGGAGCCTTCGCAGACGGCTCAAAAAGGTCCAGATGCGAGGCGGCGTCCCGCTGTTCGAGTAGAGCGGCGGCTAAGGGCCGTCGCGAGACGAGGGCTGAGTTGATCCGCAGGTGAGGCGTAGTCTCTCTACGTTGAACCTGCGGTCGAGGACGCCGTCTTATGGTTGCGTAGATGTGGATGACGGCGGTGAGCGGTAGGGTCTCTTCGCGCAAGCGCTCATCGCCGCAGATGGGCCTTTTTCAGCCGTCTGCTCGAGCAAGCGCTCCATGATCAGCACGTCCACCCACCGCCCGTCGAGGAGACCCTGCTCGCGGTAGGTGCCCACGGCCGCGAAGCCCATGCGCCCGTAGAGCGCCACGCCTGCCTTGTTGGTCGGAAAGCATGCCAGGACGAGCTTGTGGAAGCCCAGCCCCTGGCCGAGCTCGATCAAGCGCGCGAGCAAGACGCGACCGGCCCCCTGGCCGCGCCAGCTCCGTTCGACGTAGACGGAGATGTCGGCCACATGGTCATAGGCCCGGCGCGGGTTGAAGGCGTTGAGGCTGCTCCAGCCGATGATCTGCCCTCGCGCCTCGGCCACGAGGACGGGATAGCGTGTCCCGCGCGAGGACAGCCAGCGACGTCGCTCATCGGCATCACGCAGCTCTGTCTCCAGGGTGGCCACGCGATCATCGATACCCTGATTGTAGATGGTGCAGATGGCCGGGGCATCGTCCATGGCGGCAAAGCGAACGGTGATGGCGTCCATGCGATCCACCTCCCGCCTGCATGATCTCCCCAATCCGTAGATCAATAAAATATATTGTTTTTATAGAAATAATCAGAAATACTGATGCTGATGGCTCTGAGCCCCGTCCATCTGCGCACCCTGCACGAAATCGCCCGCCTCGGGAGCTTCTCCCGGGCCGCGGAGGTGCTCCACCTCAGCCAGCCCGCCGTCAGCCTGCACGTGCGCCAGCTCGAGGACGGCCTGGGCCTCCCCCTGCTCGAGCGCACGGGCAAGCGGGCCACCCCCACCCGCGCGGGGACGGTCCTCCTGGAGCATGGCGGCCGCGCCCTTGACGCGCTCGAGGCCGCGGCCGCCCGAGTGCACGCACTCCGCGGAGTGGTCGCGGGCCGAGTGCGGGTCGGCACCGGCGCCACCGCCAGCATCTACCTGCTCCCGCCTATCCTCCGGCGCCTGCGCGCGCGCTATCCGGAACTCGAGCTCGTCATCGTGACGGGCAATACGCCGGAGATCGCCAAGGCGGTGACCGAGAACGCCCTCGACCTGGCCGTGGTCACGCTTCCCGTCCGGTCACGACAGCTCGTGGTGACGCCCTTCTACACGGACCGGCTCGTGGCCATCGCGCCCCCCGAGGGCCGTCGGCGACACCGACGCCGACGCGCTTTCACCCCCGGCCATCTGGCGCGCGAGCCGCTCATCCTCTACGAGCGCGGAGGGACGATACGGCAGGTCATCGAGGGCTGGTTCCGGCGGGGCCGGGTGAATCCCCGAGTGGCCATGGAGCTCGGCAACGGCGAGGCCATCAAGGAGCTGGTCAGCGCCGGGCTCGGACCCTCCATCACCTCGGCGATCTCGGTCAGGGCCGAGGCGCGCTCGGGCACCCTGCGGGTCATCCCGCTCGCGCCCCCCCTGGTCAGGCGGCTCGGCATCATCAGGCGGCGCGACAAGCCGCTGAGCCCGCCGCTGCTGGCTCTCCTTCGCGCCCTCCAGAGGCGCTCCCCCCGGCGCTCTCCCCGCTAGGCGCGCACCGGGCCGCCGGCTTTGACCCGTGACAGCAGCACGAACCCGATCAGGAAGAAGCTGCCGATGGCGAGAATTCCCGCCCGCTGATTGCCCCCCGCGGCGTGCGAGATGCCGCCAAAGACCAGCGGTCCCATGATGGCGGCGCTCTTGCCGCAGAGCGAGTAGAAGCCGAAGAGCTCGGCCTCCATGCCGTCTGGGCAGAGGCTGGCCAGGAAGGTCCGGCTGGCCGCCTGCACGGCGCCGAGTCCGGTGCCCGCCACGACCGCGAGCACCCAGAACTGCGCCTGCGTCTCGACGAAGTAGGAGGCCACCACGATGGCCGTCCACTGGCAGAGCGTGACCATCACCACTCGCTTCGGTCCCAGCTTGTCAGTGGGCCAGGCCCAGGCCAGGGCGCCCAGCAGGGCCGAGACCTGCACCACGATGTAGAGGATGATGAGCCTGTCCATGGGGAACCCGAGGGTCTGGGCAGCGAAAATGGCGGAGAAGGCGATCACGGTGTTCACGCCGTCCTCGTAGATGAAGTAGGCGCCGAGGAATCGGCGCAGGTCGGGCATGCGGATGATCTTGCGCGCGGTGGACAGGACCTCGGCCCCTCCCTCCCGCGCGGCTTGCCACACGGAGACGCGACCGCGATGGGGCTCGGGAAGAAAGATGAATGCGGGGAGTGAGAACACGGCGAAGAGGGCGGCCGTGGTCAGGAAGGCGCCGCCGTAGTTCTGGGACTGGACGAAGGGGAAGGCCAGGAGCAACGCCGCGATGGAGCCCGCATAGCCGGTGGCGAAGCCCCAGCCCGAGACGCGGCCCTGATGGCTCGGCGGCGCCAGATCGGGCAGGTAGGCGTTGTAGTACACGAGGGCGCCCTCGTAGCCGACATTGCCCAGCACGCCCAGGAAGAAGCCCCACGTCACCATGCCCGGGCGCACCGTGGCCATGAGGGCCGTGGCCACGACGGCGAGGGCGGTGAACCCGATGAAGAGCGGACGGCGCACGCCCGCGCGATCGGCGAGCCCGCCCAGAAAGGGGGAAGTGACGGCGACCACGGCCATGGACACCGAGACCACGCGACCCCACCAGAGGTCCCCTGCCCCGGCCTCATTCCCCACCACGCCCAGCGCATAGTAGGCCGCATAGATGGTGGCGAAGATGACGGCAGCGAAGGACGAGTTGGCGAAGTCGTAGAGCGTCCACGCGACGATGCGCCAGGGCTTCACGAGGCGCTCCCGTCCAGCACGGGCTCAGGCACCTGGCGCAGGAGCTCCTGGAACTCGGCCATGATGGCCCGGCGCCGCTCCAGCAAATGGCCGCGGAGGTTCCGGTCGACGAGCACGGCCAGGAGCCCGCGGGTCTGGCGACGCATCCGCTCGAGCCGCTCGGTCCAGGAGAGAGCGAAGAACCCCGCGGGCAGCAGGGAGAGAAGAAAGATCGCGAGGAGCCCCCCGCCGCCGAGGCGCCAGACCGTCCAGGCCTCCACGGCCCAGGCGGAGGGATAGAGCACGAGGCCGGCCATGACTTTGTAGGTGGCGAGCACATCTTCCTCGGGGCGGAGGGCGCGGACGGCGATCGCCGTCAGCTTGTAGGGCAGGATATGGATGACCACGCCCCAGAGCGCCAGCGGCAGCCCCAGGACGAGCGCGCCGCCTTCGCGGAGGGCGTAGCGCAGGACGGGACCGGTCTTGTACCCGCGGGAGAGATCGCCGTCGGTCAGGCCCGCGAGCTCGAGATCTGTGACGTAGCGCTCGACCCTCGAGCGCAGGGCGGCCACGCGTACGGGCTCGGCGGCGGCCAGATAGTGGTAGGCTCTCGCGGCCCGCTGCCTCCAGGCTGCGCGATCCTCGGCCTCGCGCGCCGCCTCCGGCACCTCCTCTCGCCAGATCGATTCGGCGGCGTGGACGAGATCCAGGACATGTCGATCGCCCGCTTCGACGATGAGCCGCTGGAGGGCTTCTCCCAGACGCTCGGTGAGCTGCCTCACCGCCATGTCGGATTCCGCCGGGGGCACCGCTTGCAGATCTGCCGTCGGCACCGCCTCCCCGACCAGGACGAGGGCCGAGCCCTCCCGGAAGGTGCCGGGCTCGCGGAACATGAGCCCGACGGGCAGCAGGGTCGCGGCGGGACGAGAGCCGCGGGCACGGGCGGCTCCCAGGAGGAGCCGCGCGGTGCCGGTGCGGAGCGGCATCAGCGCGGGCTCCGGCTGGCTCACTCCCTCGGGGAAGATCAGGATCGCCTCTCCCATGTCGAGCACGCGCTCCGCCGCGCTGAACATGGCCTGGTTGTCCACCGCGCCGCCCCGATCGTCCTGACGCCGATGAACGGGGATGGCTCCGGAGAGACGCACGAGCTGGCCGATGATCGGGTAGCGAAAGAGGGGCGCCTTGGCGACGGGTCGGAGGCGCCGGGGCAGGGCGGCCACGAGGAGGATGCCGTCCATCAGACCCTGGTTGTGATTGGCGGCGACGACGAGCGGTCCGGTGAGCGGGACGCGCTCGAGGCCCGCGACCTCGACGCGCCGGTAGAAGACGGCGGCCAGAAAGCGCGAGAGAGCCCTGAAGAGGTGATAGCCGGCCGGCTCAGCCAAGGCTGACGCGCTGTCCGTCCCGGGCGACCTCGACGGGCCAGCCGAGCCGCGTGGCCATGAGCCCCTGCAGGGCCGCGGCGGCGTCGGGCTCGCCGTGCACGACATAGGTCGCGCTCGGCGGCCGAGTGAAGCCGCCGAGCCAGCGCAGGATCTCGCCCTGATCGGCATGCGCGGAGTAGGCGTCGCTGAACATGATGGCCGCCCGTACCGGCACCACCTGGCCCAGCATCTTGAGCTCGCGTGCGCCGTCCTTGAGGAGGCGCCCCCTCGTGCCCGCCGCCTGGTAGCCCACGAAGAGCACGGTGGTCTGCGGCTCGGGCAGGCGGCGGAGAAAGTGGTGGAGGATGCGACCGCCCGTGGCCATGCCGCTGCCCGCGATGATGATGCCCGGTCCGGCCGTGTCGTTCAGCCGCTTGGAGTCCTCCACCGTCCTGGAGATCCGGAGCCCCTTGGGCCCGAAGGGACGCGCGCCCGAGGCCTCCACGCGCGCGAAATCCTGATCGTGCTCCGCCGAGTGCCCCGCGTAGATGGCCGTGGCCTGTATGGCCATGGGGCTGTCCAGATAGATGGGCAGCGAGGCAATGCGTCCCGCGTCCTCCAGCTCGCGCAGATCGTAGAGAATCTCCTGCGAGCGGCCCACCGCGAAGGCGGGGATGAGGAGCCACCCCCGCTGCTGCGCCGCGCGCGCCACCGCGCCCGCCAGCTTGTCGTGGTGATCGTCGGGGGGGTGAAAACGATTGCCATAGGTCGACTCGACGAGCAGCACGTCGGCCTCAGGCACCGCGTCGGGATCGCGCATGATGGGCACCCCATAGCGGCCGAGGTCGCCCGAGAACACCACGACGCGCCCGTCTATCCTGACCTCGATGAGCCCCGCGCCCACGATGTGGCCGGAGTTGAGAAAGCGCGCCGTCACGCCCGGAGCCGGAGTGAACGAGCCAAGGAAGCCCACGGGACGAACCAGGCTCAGCGCGCGCTGGGCGTCTTCCACGGTGAAGAGCGGCAGGGCCGGATCATGCTTGGACGTGTGGTGGCGATTGGCGAACTCCGCCTCCTCTTCCTGGAGATGCGCCGCGTCCGGGAGCATGATCTTCAGGAGATCGGCGGTGCCGCGCGTGCAGTAGATGGGTCCGGCGAAGCCCTCCTTGCCCAGCCGGGGCAGGAAGCCTGAGTGGTCGATGTGGGCGTGGCTCAGGAGGACGGACTGGATTGAGGAAGCGGGCACGGGTGACGGCGCCCAGTTGCGCAGGCGCAGCTCCTTGAGCCCCTGGAAGAGACCACAGTCCATCAAGAGCCGGGTCGGGCCGCTCTCGAGGAGATGCCTGGAGCCGGTGACGGTGCCCGCGGCGCCGAGAAACTGAAGGGTCGCGCTCACGGCCGGGGCGGCGCCAGGCGCGGGGGGCGCTCGGCCCGCGGCGCGTGGGCGCCGGCCCCCCGCGGGAAG
Organism: Candidatus Methylomirabilota bacterium; assembly: GCA_036002485.1. Classification (NCBI taxonomy): domain Bacteria; phylum Methylomirabilota (SeqCode); species Candidatus Methylomirabilota bacterium. The sequence continues at coordinate 43,101 of DASYTI010000162.1, forward strand.
TCGAAGGTCTCGAGGGTGGCAGCCTCGACTCCCGTTCGCACCAGCGCGTCGGTGTCGAGCCTCGCCTCCATCGCTTCGATCTCCTCGCGCGCGAGCCGCGTGCCGGGATGGGCAGGGGTGAAGAGCGTGCAGCAGTCGGCATCCGGCTCGATGGAGGTCTCGAAGGTCTCCAGCCGCTGCGCCGTTTCCGTGATCTCGATCTTGTCCATGCCGATCAATGGTCGCAGGACGGGCATGGTCGCCGCCTCGTCGATGCGCGCCAGGTTGTGCAGGGTCTGCGAGGCGACCTGCCCCAGGCTTTCTCCCGTCACCAGAGCCAGGGCGCCCGTCTGACGCGCCAGGGCCTCGGCGATCCTGACCATGAGGCGGCGGTACGCCACCACGCGGGCCACGGGTCGGACGGCCAGCACCACCTCACGCTGGATCTCGCCGAAGGGCACGAGATAGAGATGCGACACGTACTGCCACTGGGTCAGCCGCCGGGCGAGCTCGCGGGCCTTGCCGATCGAGGTGTCGGGCAGGTACGGCACGCTGTGGAAGTGGACGAGGTGGACGCGGCAGCCGCGCTTCATCATGCGCCAGGCCGCCACCGGCGAGTCGATGCCGCCCGACAGGAGGGCCATCACGGTGCCGCCCGAGCCCACGGGAAGCCCGCCCGCGCCCGGCCGCCGGTCCGCGTAGACGAAGGCCTCGTGGGGCAACACCTCGACGTGGACGTTGAGCTCGGCATGCTCGAGGTCGACGCGAGCCTCGGGCCTCACCTTCAGCACGTGGGCGCCCAGCTCGCGGTTGATGTCGACGGAGGTCAACGGGAAGGTCTTGAAGGCCCGCCGCGCGGTGATCCGGAACGACGAGAAGCGGCGCGGCCCGATGACGTGGTCGACCGCGCGCTTCAGCGACTCCGTGGAGGAGCCGGTGCGGACGGCCAGGGCGAGATTGGCGATGCCGCACACCCGGTCGAGCCGCGCTCGCGCGGCCTCGGCATGGGCGTGGCCCTCGAGATCGAGCACGATGCGCCCGGGACGCTGGACGACCTTGGCCGGGCCCAGGTCGCTCACCGCGCGCGCGATATTCTCCTGGAGTCTCCGGAGGAAGAGCGGGCGATTGCCCCGCTTCAGGCTGATCTCGTGATAGTGGACGATGACGCAGGGTCGGAGCTCGGCGGGGATCATGCCTCGCCCACCCGGGGCTTCGGATGCTTGGGGCGGCGACGGTAGACGGTCTTGGGCACCTCCACCTTGGGTGGCTTGCGGGGCATGGGCTTGCGGATCTGCGCGTGGAGCGGCCGCTTGCGCTTCACGCGCTCAGTATATGCCACCCGGAAAGGTGTTAACCTCGGCCCGCCGGCCCGCGGGCTTGTACATCTTGACGCCGGCCCAGGCGCCGCTCGAGATCCCGTCGTGGAGCGCCCAGCTCCTGCCGCGGACCGTGCGACCCGCCTCCGGGGCCCGGAAGGGCGAGGAGCCGTCGAGCCCGGCCGCGAGCCGGCCGCCTTCGGAGAACTCCCCGTGGAGGTTGTCCATGACCTCGTGCCCGAGCAGATAGCCGCAGCCATGGCGCTCGTAGAGCACGGCCGAGTGATAGAAGAGCGGCTCGATGAGAAAGACCTCGGCCCCGATGAGGCGGCAGAACCCTTCCATGGCATCGAGGACTCCCGGGAGCAGGCGGAGGCCCCGGCGCACTTGCCCAGGGGCCAGGCCGTCCTTGAAGGCGCGCAGCTCCTCGTCGACATTGCGCGAGAGGGTGCCGAAGAGCGTGTCACGCCCGTCGTGGTCGCGGTCGATGCCGTACCGGGCCGCCGCCGGATCGGTGATCTGCACGAAGGCGAGCTCGGGCACCGAGAGCGGCGATGTCTCGACGTCCACCAGGAGGGCGGGGTCCCTGTCCCGGGTAGACGAGCGCACCTCGACGCGCGCCCACGGCTTGTCTTCCGGGGCGGTGATGTGCACGAGCCGCGTCCCCTCGGAGCCCATGAGCGTGCGCGGGTCGATGCGGAAGCGCTCGAGCAGCACCTCGGGCACCAGGCGGAGATAGAGGGCCTCGGCCATCTCCCGCGGGAGATGGTTGATCTCCTGGATGGAGGACAGCCCGAGCCCGCCCACCTGCCCGTCCATCAGGGCTGACGGGCGGCCAGGGCCCGCGCCCGGGCGAGCTCGTCGGGGGTGTTGACGTTCATGAAGATCAGCGCGGGGTCTCCCAGAGGCGCCAGCTCCGCTTCGGAGATCTCCAGGACCCGCACCTCGTCGAAGAAGCCCGTGATCTTGAGCTGGCCCGCCGCGATCCTCCGCTCGATGGGCCCGAGGCACGCGCGGGCATAGCAGGCGTGCAGCGTCTCGTGATAGCCGTTGACGAGCGGGACCACCACGTCGGCCTCGGGGGCGCGCGAGGTCACGAGTCGCGCCACGGCCGGAGAGAGGAAGGGCATGTCGCAGGCCACGGTGAAGGCGGCCTCCCCAGAGGCGGCCTTGAGTCCGGAGTAGATGCCTCCGAGCGACCCGGATTCCGGAAAGACGTCAGGGACCATGGGCAGTCCCATCCAGGCATAGCGCTCCGGCGTGTTGGTCACGAGCAGCACCTGGGAGGTGACCTGGCGCAGGACATCGGCCACGCGCTCGATGATGCGCCGGCCACCCACCTCCATCAGGGCCTTGGGCTCGCCGCCCATCCGTACGCTCTTGCCGCCCGCCTGGATCACGCCCGTCAGCCTCACGTCAGATCTCTCACGCCCGGGCAAGAGCCCTTCTGCCGATGTCACGGCGGAACTGCATGCCCTCGAACCGGATGCGCCCGACGGCGTGATAGGCCGCCTCGACCGCGGAGCGGATGTCCTGCCCCAGGGCCTGCACGCCGAGGACTCGGCCCCCCGCGGTGACCAGCGCGCCGTCGCGGCGGGCCGTGCCCGCGTGGAAGACATTGACCCCCGGCAGCCCTCCGTGGGCATCCAGGCCTTCGATGGGCAGCCCCGTTCGCGGAGTGCCCGGATAGCCTGGCGAGGCGACCACAACGCAGAGGGAGGCATCCGGTCGCCAGCGCAGCGAGCCGGGCAAGCCGCGCCCTGCCGCCACCGCCTCGAGCACGGGCAGGATGTCCTCGTCGAGTCTCGGCAGGATCGCCTGGCATTCGGGATCGCCGAAGCGGCAGTTGAACTCGACGACGCGCGGACCCTGGGCATTGATCATGAGCCCGATGAACAGCACGCCCGCGTAGGACGCGCCCTCCTTGGCCATGGCGGCGATGGTGGGCGTCACGATCTCTTCCATCACCCGTCGTGCCATGGCCTCATCGACCACGGGAGCGGGCGAGTACGCGCCCATCCCGCCGGTATTCGGACCGCGGTCGTCGTCGAAGATCGTCTTGTGATCCTGCGCGGCCGGCACGGGAAGCGCGGAGGTCCCGTCGGAGATGACGAAGAACGAGGCCTCCTCCCCTTCCATGAACTCCTCGACCACCACGGTGCGGCCGGCCGCTCCGAAGGCGTCCTCTTCGAGGCAGAGCCGGATGGCGGCATCCGCCTCTTCGAGAGAGGCGCAGATGATGGCGCCCTTGCCCGCCGCGAGGCCGTCGGCCTTGACCACCAGGGGCGCCCCGAGCTCGCGGCAGAAGCGCCGCGCCGCCTGCGCGTCCTGGAAGCTGCGGAACCGTGCCGTGGGAATGCCGTAGCGGGCCATCAGGTCCTTGGCGAAGGCCTTGGAGCTCTCGATCCGCGCGGCGGACTGAGTGGGGCCGAAGACGTTGAGCCCGGCCTCGTTCAGCCGGTCTCGGAGACCGAGGGACAGCGGCAGCTCGGGTCCCACCACCACCAGATCCACGCGCTCTCGCGTGGCCAGAGCGACCAGCTCGTCGAGCGCGCGGTCGGCGATGGGCACGCACTCGGCGTGACGCGCGATCCCGGGATTGCCGGGGGCGGCGTAGAGCCGCGTGAGCCGCGGGCTCTGGGCGAGCTTCCAGGCCAGTGCGTGCTCGCGGCCGCCGCCGCCCACGAGGAGCACCTTCACGCGCCCGCCTCCGGCTTCTCGTCGCCGTCGTCGTCAGGCGGCGGCGTCGGCTCCTCGAGGTGCGAACGGGCGATCTGCGCCCAGGGCGACCCGAGGTCGAGCTCGAGATAGCGCCGCCAGTGCAGGGCGGCCGCGTCGGGCTGGCCCGCCTTGCCGAGCACGCCGGCAAGGTTGAAATGAGCATCCGCGTAGTCGGGCTCCATCTCGAGCGCGCGCCGGTACCAGCCGATGGCCGTGGTGACATCGTCCAGGTCTTCGTGCAGCGAGCCCAGGTTGAAGGCGGCCTGGCAGCACGAGTCATCGGCCTCGAGGGCGGCGCGGTAGCAGGCGCCCGCCTTCTCGTATCGCCCCATGCGGTGCTGGAGCAGACCCAGGTTGTTCCAGGCCGCGGCATAGTCGGGATCGATGCCGACCACCCGCTCGTAAGCGTCCACGGCCTCTTCCCAGCGCTCGGGATCGCCATCCCAGGCCGAGGCGCGCGAGAACCACGTCTCCGCCGCGTCCGACGGGGGTACGAGGGGCCTGACCATGCCCATGGCCAGGGACTCCCGGGTCTCACGCTCGAGGTCGCCCGTGGCGAAGTCGAGCAGGGCCTGGCCGGTGCGCGCGTCGAGCCGCAGCCGATCCTGCTCGACGACGATGCGCTGGTCCTGAACCATGAGCCTGAGCTCGGCGAAAGGCGACTCGGCCTCGGGGGCGAGGCGTTTCGCGCCGTCGAGAGCCGCCCGTACCTGGCGCACGGTGGCGCCGCCCCCCAGCAAGGCCGCGGCCGCCCGCGCGGCCACGATGTCACGGAAGCGATAGCCTGCCGGGTCGGCGCGGAGAATTCCCAAGCGCTTGAGCTGGGCCGCCCGCTTGGGCGTGAGCCGCAGCAGCCGCGTCAGCTCGCGCAGGCTGAAAATCCGCTCAGGCTGAGGCATGGTGGCCCGGACATTCAATGCTTGAAGTGTCGGATGCCGCAGACGACCATGGCCAGGCCGTGCTCGTCGGCGGCCTTGACCACTTCCTCGTCGCGGAGGGAGCCGCCGGGATGGAGGACGGCGGTGGCGCCGGCCTCGGCCACCACGTCCAGACCGTCGCGGAACGGAAAGAAGGCATCGGAGGCGCATACCGTGCCCTTGGTCTCGAGACCATTGGCGCGGGCGCGCATCACGGCGAGGCGCGCCGAGTCCACCCGATTCATCTGCCCCGCGCCCACCCCCACCACCTGGCCCGCGGTGGTCAGCACGATGGCATTGGACTTGGCGTGCTTGCACACGCGCCAGGCGAAGCGGAGGGCCTGCATCTCCGCTTCCGTGGGAGCCCGACGCGAGACGACCTTGAGCGCCGCGGGATCCAGATCGGTGAGATCGGCCTCCTGCACGAGCAGGCCGCCCAGGACGCTACGGACATCGCGCATCCCTCCCGGATAGTCCGCGGCCAGGCAGGGCAGCCGCAGGACGCGACACTTCTTCTTGGTCCGCTGGAGCTCCTCGAGCGCCTCCGGGGTGAAATCGGGGGCGAACAGGATCTCGAGGAGAATGCCCGACAGCTCCTTGACCGTTCCGATGTCGAGCGTGCGATTGACGCCGACGATGCCGCCATAGATGGACACGGGATCGCAGGCCTTGGCACGGCTCATGGCCTCGGCCACGCGCGAGCCGAGGGCGACTCCGCAGGGATTGGTATGCTTGATCACCACGGCCGCGGGGTCGTCGAATTCGAGGAGGAGGCCGAGGGCGGCCGACCAGTCGAGGAGATTGTTGTAGGAAAGCTCGGGGCCATGGAGCTGTTCGGCGGCGGCCAGGCCCCAGGCCGGTCCCAGGGGACGATAAAAGGCGGCGGCCTGGTGCGGGTTCTCGCCATAGCGGAGATGCTGGAGGCGCTCGGCCTCGATGGAGAGCCGCTCGGGGAAGGGGCGGCCGGCCTCCCGGCCTGCCGCGTTGTCCCCGAGATAGGACGCGATGGCCGCGTCGTACTGCGCGGTGCGCTTGAATGCCTCGAGGGCGAGACGGGCGCACGTCTCCGCCGTGAGGGTGCCCCCGCTCTTCCTGAGCTCCTCGAGCACGGGCCCGTACTGCGAGGGATCCGTGATCACGCCCACGGCGCCCGAATTCTTGGCTGCGCCCCGGATCATGCTGGGTCCGCCGATATCGATGTTCTCGATGGCCTCCTCGAGCGTCACCCCCGGTTTGACAGCCGTCTGCTCGAAGGGATAGAGGGCGACCACCACGAGGTCTATGGGGCCGATGCCGTGGGCGTCGAGGGCCTGCATGTGGCCGGGGACATCCCGCCGCGCGAGAATGCCGCCGTGCACCTTGGGATGCAGCGTCTTGACCCGGCCGTCCAGCATTTCCGGGAAGCCGGTCAGCTGCGCCACGTCCACCACGGGGACGCCGGATTCCCGGAGGAGCTTGGCCGTCCCGCCCGTCGAGACGATCTCGATGCCCAGGGCGGAGAGCCCTTTGGCGAAGTCGACCACGCCCGTCTTGTCGTGCACGCTCAGGAGCGCGCGTCCTACCTTGGTCATGCCCTCTCCCTGATCTGGACCCGCCGGCCGTCGATCACCAGGCGCCCTTCGGCGAACAGGCGCACGGCCTCGGGGAAGATGCGATGCTCGACGGCCAGGATCCGCTGCGAGAGCGTCTCTTCGGTATCGCCGGCCTCGATCGGCACGGCCGCCTGGAGCACGATGGGGCCCGTGTCCACCCCTTCCTCCGTGAAATGCACGGTGGCGCCCGTCACCTTGGCCCCATGCTCGAGGGCCTGGCGCTGGGCATGAAGTCCCGGGAAGGCGGGGAGCAGCGAGGGGTGGATATTGAGCGCTCGCCCGCGAAAATGCTCGACGTAGGCGGCGCCGAGAATCCGCATGTAGCCGGCGTGGCAGACCAGACCGACCCCGCGCTCGTCGAGGGCCGCCATCATGGCCTTCTCATGGGCCTCGCGGCTCGGGTACTGCTTGGGATCCACGAAGAGCGCCTCGATGCCGTGGGCGCGGGCGATCTCGAGAACGGGAGCGGCCGCCCGGTCCGACACGAGCACCGCCACCGCCGCCGGGATGCGCCCCGCCTCCACCGCCTTCACGATGGCCTCGAAATTCGAGCCGCGGCCCGAGGCGAGCACGCCGATACGCAGCCGCTCAGGCATAGACCACCGAGCGGGCCCCGGCTCTGATCTCGCCCACGTCGAAGACGCGCTCACCCGCCTGCCCGAGGAGGGCGGCGGCGCGCTCGGCATCGCCGGGCCTGACCACGAGCAGATAGCCCAGCCCCATGTTGAAGGCCCGACGCATCTCGGCGTCCTCCACCCGGCCCGCCTCCTGGATGACGCGGAAGATGGCGGGCACGGGCCAGGCGCCCGGGTCGATGAGGGCCTGGCACTGCTCGGGGAGCACGCGGGGCAGGTTCTCGGTGATCCCACCGCCCGTGACATGAGCCATGGCGAGGACGGGAACGCTCTTGATCAGCGAGAGCACCGGCTTGACATAGATACGGGTGGGCTCGAGAAGCTCATCGGCCACCGTGCGTCCCACGCCAGGCAGGACATCTGCGGTCTTCAGTCCCATGCGCTCGAAGATGATCTTGCGCGCCAGCGTGTAGCCATTGGAGTGAAGGCCGGACGAAGCGAGCCCCAGCACCCGGTCGCCCGGCCTGACGAGGGCGCCCGTGATGATCCCGCTGCGCTCCACCACGCCCACCGCGAAGCCCGCGAGGTCATACTCGCCCTCGGCGTAGAGCTCGCGCAGCTCGGCTGTCTCCCCGCCCACGAGGGCGCAGCCGGCCTGGCGGCATCCCTCGGCCACGCCCTTCACGATGGCCTCCACGCGTGACGGCTCCACGCGGTGGACGGCCAGGTAGTCGAGGAAGTAGAAGGGCTCGGCCCCGTGGACGAGGAGGTCGTTGACCCCCATGGCCACGAGGTCGATGCCGACCGTGTCGTGCCGGTCGGCGAGAAAGGCGACCTTGAGCTTGGTGCCCACGCCGTCGGTCGAGGAGACGAGCACCGGCTCGCGGTAGCCGGCCGGGATGGAGACGAAGGCCGCGAAGGCGCCGAGGCCGCCCAGGACCTCGGGACGGCGCGTGGACGCCGCGAGTCTCGCGATGAGGCGGACGGCCTCCTCGCCGGCCCCGATGTCCACGCCGGCCGCTCGGTATGTCAGTGGGTCCATGAACTCCGGGTCCTGGGCCAATTTGCTTCGCCAGTTCTACTCAGCCCTCGCCTCGCAGCTGCGCTGCTCAGCTCGAAGGGCCACGTTCTCGGTCGCCAGCAACCCTCAACGTACGATCCACTCAGCTCTCGCCTCGGGCTTCGCCCTCAGCTCGAAAGGCCACGTACGCCTCGCGTTGCTGGCTCCCTCGGGCCTCGTCTGGCTCGCAACTTGGCCCAGGACGGGGACTGCTTTCACACCCTCACCAACCGAGAACGTGTTGGCCCGGCACTACGAGTCGAAGAGCTTGAGCTGGGCCACGTCGCCCGTGTCGAATCCGACGCGGTACTGCCCCGTGAAGCAGGCATGGCAGAAGTGGGCCGGATCATTGCCGGTGGCCTTGAGCATGCCCTCGAGCGAGAGATAGCCGAGCGAGTCGGCGGAGAGGTATTTCAGGATCTCCGCGACCTCGTGGCTCGAGCCGATGAGCTCCTTCCGCGTCGGCGTATCGATGCCGTAGTAGCAGGGCCACTGGATGGGCGGCGAGGAGATGCGCACGTGGACCTCTCGGGCCCCGGCCTGTCGCACCATCTTGACGATCTTGCGACTGGTCGTCCCGCGCACGATGGAGTCGTCCACCACCACCACGCGCTTGCCTGCGAGCACCTCGCGGTTCGGGTTGAGCTTGACCTTGACGCCGAAGTGCCGGATCCCCTGCTTGGGCTCGATGAAGGTGCGCCCCACGTAGTGATTGCGCACGAGCCCTGAGTCGTAGGGTAGCCCCGCCTCCTCCGCGAAGCCGAGGGCGGCCCCCACCCCGGAGTCCGGCACGGGAATGACCAGATCGGCGGTCACCGGGTGCTCGCGGGCGAGCTGGTGGCCCAGGGCCTTGCGCACGACGTGGACGTTGCGGCCCCACAGGACGGAATCGGGGCGCGCGAAGTACACGTACTCGAAGACGCACTGGAGACGCTCCTGCGGGCGGAAGGGCTTGAAGCTCTGGAGCCCCGCGTCGTTCACGAGGACGATCTCGCCCGGCTCCACGTCTCGGACGATCTTGGCCTCCATGAGATCCAGCGCGCAGGTCTCCGAGGCGAGCACCCAGGCGTCCTCGAGCTTGCCCAGGGTCATGGGGCGGAAGCCCGACGGATCGCGGACGGCGATGATCGAGTCGGGAGTGAGGAGCAGGAGCGTGTAGGCGCCCTTGACCTGGTTGAGGGCTCGCGCGAGCTGGTCCACCAGGGTCCCGCCCTCGGCGCGCGCGAGCAGGTGCAGGATGACCTCCGTGTCCGAGGAAGACTGGAAGACGGCGCCATCAGCCTCCAGGTCCCGCCGCAGCTCGTCGGCATTGACCAGGTTGCCGTTGTGCGCGATGGCCACCGGACCATGGGCCGTGGTCGCCGTGATCGGCTGGGCGTTGCGGAGGCTCGAGGTGCCCGCCGTGGAATAGCGAACGTGTCCCATGGCCCGGTGGCCGGGGAGCCGCCGGAGCCGCTCCGGGCTGAACACGTCGGCGACCCAGCCCATGGCCTTCTCGACGTGGAACGCATGGCCGTCCGTCGCCGCGATTCCCGCCGACTCCTGGCCGCGGTGCTGGAGCGCGTAGAGACCGAGATAGACGACGTTGGAGGCCTCGGCATGGTTCCAGACGCCGAACAGACCGCACTCGTCGTGGAACTTGTCGTCGAGCTCGAAAGCTTGCTCCTCAGGCGACATGTCGCTCAAAACCGTGCCTCCACGCGTGATCCAGCCTGTCCAGCGGCACCGAGAGGACCGTCACGCCTCCGCGCCTCGCCACCAACCCCTCGCCCCCCACGCGGCCCAGCCACCTCCACGGCAGCGCGAACTCGCCCATGAGCCGCTCGAAGTGACGCTCCGCCTCTGGCCGGACCGACACCACCACTCGCGACGGCCCCTCGCCGAAGAGGGCGAGGTCGACGCGACCTCCGTCATCGTCCATCTCCACCGTCGCCCCCACGGGGCGCGGCCCCGACACACAGCTCTCGGCCAGCGCGACGGCCAGGCCCCCTTCCGAGCAATCGTGGGCCGAGCGCACGAGCCCGGCGGCGATGGCGGCCCGGCACGCCTCGTGAACCCGCCGCTCCTGCTGAAGATCGAGCGGGGCGAGCGGCCCCGCTATCTTGGCGTGGAGCACCCACAGGAGCTCCGAGCCCCCGAGGCTGACCGCCGAGGGGCCGAGCAGCGCGATCCGGTCGCCTTCCTGCTCGAACCACTGGGTCCGCCGACTCTCGGCCTCGTCGATGAGCCCCGCCATCCCGATCACCGGGGTCGGCAAGATCGCCTGCCCCAGGGTCTCATTGTAAAAGGAGACATTGCCTCCGACCACCGGGATATCGAGGGCACGACAGGCCTCGGCGATCCCCGCCACAGCCTCCTTGAACTGCCAGAGGATTTCCGGCCGCTCCGGCGAGCCGAAGTTGAGGCAATCGGTCACCGCCAGGGGACGGGCGCCCGACACGGCCAGGTTCCTGGCCGCCTCGGCCACGGCCATGGCGGCGCCCGCGCGCGGGTCGAGATAGACGAAGCGCGCATTACAGTCCGTGGTAAGGGCCACCGCCTTGCGCGTGCCCTTGATGCGCAGGATGCCCGCATCTGACCCGGGCATGACCAGGGTATTGATCCCCACCTGCTGATCGTATTGACGGTAGACCCATGCCTTGGAGGCTATGCCCGGAGAGCCCAGCAGCATCATGAGCGCCTCGGAGCAGTCGGCGGAGGCGGGAAGCGTGAGCGGATCGAAGGCCCCGAGGCCGTCCTGCCAGCCGGGGCGCGCGGTGGGCTTGTCGTAGATCGGCGCCTCGTCAGTGAGAGCCTTGACGGGAACCTCCGCGACCACCGCGCTTTTCATCCGGACGCGCAGGCAGCCATCGTCGGTCACACGTCCGATCTCGACGGCATCGAGCTCCCACTTGGCAAAGACGCGGCGCACCTCCTCTTCGCGGCCGCGGGCCGCCACCAGCAGCATGCGTTCCTGCGACTCGGAGAGCATGATCTCGTACGGGGTCATCCCCGTCTCGCGCTGAGGCACCCGCGAGAGCTCCACCTCCATGCCCGTGCCCGCGCGGGCCGGCATCTCGGAGCACGCGCAGGCGAGCCCCGCCGCGCCCATGTCCTGGATGCCGAGCACCGCGCCCGTCTCCATGGCCTCGAGGCAGGCTTCCAGAAGCAGCTTCTCCGTGAAGGGGTCGCCCACCTGCACGGTGGGCCGCCGCTCTTCGGCGCCCTCGTCGAAGGTGGCCGAGGCCATGGTGGCGCCGTGAATGCCGTCCCGGCCCGTCTTGGCGCCGACGTAGAAGACGGGATTCCCCGGCCCCTCCGCGCGGGCGCGGAAGATATGCGACTTGCTCACGAGCCCTACGGCCATGGCATTGACGAGCGGGTTGCCGGCATACTCGGGAGCGAAATTGACCTCGCCGCCCAGGTTCGGAACACCGAAGCAGTTGCCATACCAGCTGATACCGGACACCACGCCCTCGATGAGGCGGCGGCTCCGTGGATCCTCGGCGGGACCGAAGCGGAGCGAGTCGAGCACGGCGATGGGGCGGGCGCCCATGGTGAAGATGTCGCGCAGAATGCCGCCCACGCCCGTGGCCGCCCCCTGGAAGGGCTCGATGAAGGATGGGTGATTGTGGCTCTCGATCTTGAAGGTGAGGGCGAGGTCCCCGCCCAGATCCACGATGCCCGCATTCTCCCCGGGGCCCTGGAGCACGGCGGGCCCCGTGGTGGGCAGGCCGCGCAGGAAGAGGCGCGAGTGCTTGTAGGCGCAGTGCTCGGACCACAGGGCGCTGAAGAGGCCGAGCTCGGTGAAGGTGGGCTCCCGGCCGAGGCGCCGGATGATGCGATCGTACTCCTCGCCGGTGAGGCCGGAGGCGAGGGCTAAATCCAGCGTGACCTTAGGCTCGGCCCCGCTCACCCCGTCTCCACCGCACGCTCGGCCCTCCTAGCGCTTGAGGAATGAGCCGTCCTCGACCAGGCTGCCGAGGAGCGAGTGGAAGATCAAGAGGCCGTCCGTGCCGCCCATGGCGTTCTCGCTGGCGCGCTCCGGATGAGGCATGAGCCCGAGCACGGTGCCCTCCTCGTTGATCACGCCGGCGATATTGTCGAGCGAGCCATTGGGATTGGCGTCCTTGACTACGCGACCGTCTTCCGCGCAGTAGCGGAAGACGATCTGCTTCTGGTCGCGCAGGCGCCGGAGGGTTTCGGGATCGGAGTAGAACTTGCCCTCGCCGTGCGAGATGGGCATTTTCAGGATCTGGCCCGGTCGCATGAGCCGCGTGAACGGCGTCTCGGCGTTCTCGACGCGGAGATGGGTCGACTGGCAGCGGTACTGCAGGCACTCGTTGCGCATGAGCGCCCCCGGCAGGAGCTTCGCCTCGCAGAGGATCTGGAACCCATTGCACGAGCCCAGGACGAGGCCGCCCTTGGCCACGAACTCGGGCAGAGCCTCGACCACCGGCGAGCGCCCCGCCACCGCACCGGCGCGCAAATAGTCACCGTAGGAGAAACCGCCCGGAAGGATCAAGCAGTCGAAATCGTCGAGCTGCCGGTCCCGGTGCCAGACGTAGCGGACGGGCTGGCGGAGGACCTCGCTGATGACGTAATGGAAATCGCAGTCACTCCACGTCCCGGGAAACACCACTACGCCGAAGTTCATGGGGGCCGAGCCATCCTCCTTGGGTGAGGGCTAATCCACTCTAACCTGCCGGCAGGAATCTGACAAGGGGGACGCGCGGTTAGGCGAGCACTTCGACCGTATAGTCCTCGATGACGGGATTGGTGAGCAGTCTCGCGCACATCTCCTCGATCCGCTGGCGAGCCGCCTCGCCCCCGACACCGTCCAGCTCGAGCTCGAGCACCTTGCCGACGCGGAGCTCCCGCACCTCGCCGAACCCGAGTCCATGCAGAGCGCGCTGGACGGAGGCGCCCTGGACGTCGAGAATGCCCGGCTTGAGCCGGACGAGGACGCGGGCCTTCACGAACCCGAGCCCACGAGCCGCCGGTACACCTCCTGGTAAGCCTCCTCGACGCGGCCGAGGTCGCGCCGGAAGCGATCCTTGTCGAGCTTCTCGAGGGTGTCCGCGTCCCAGAGGCGACAGGTGTCGGGGCTGATCTCGTCGCCCAGGTACAGCTTGCCTCCGGCCCTGCCGAACTCGAGCTTGAAGTCCACGAGGATGAGCCCCTTGCGCTTGAGAAGCGGTCGCAGGAGCGCGTTGATCTTCAGGGCCATCCGCTTCATCCAGGCCAGCTCCTTCGGGGTGGCCAGCTTGAGCATGCGGACATGGTCCTCGGTGATCATGGGATCGCCGAGCGGGTCAGACTTGTAGAAGAACTCGACGATGGGGGGCTTGATGGCCACCCCCTCCTCGAGCCCCGTCCGCTTGGCGAGGGTACCCGCCACGATATTGCGCGGAATGACCTCGATCTTGACGATGTCGAGCCGGCGGCAGAGCATCTCGCGATCGGACAGGGTGCCGAGGTAATGCGTGGGCACGCCGGCCTTCCCCAGGCGCTCGAAGAGCACGGCCGACATCTTGTTGTTGACCACGCCCTTGCCCAGAATGGTCCCGCGCTTGAGGGCATTGAAGGCGGTAGCGTCGTCCTTGAAGTACTGGATGACCTTGCCCGGGTCGTCGGTGGTGTAGACGATCTTGGCCTTACCCTCGTAGATCTTCTGCCGCTTCTCCATGTCACCCTTTCACTGGGGCTCGAGCTTCAAAATAGGGATGCCGGACCCTACCGAAGACCAACGCGCTTGTAGATGGCGTCCACGTTTCGGAGATACCAGGCCGGATCGAAGCACCCGTCGAGATCGGCGGGGGTGAGGCGGGCCGTCACCTCCGGATCGCCGGCGAGGAGAGCGCGGAAGGGCTTCCGCTCCTGCCAGGCTCGCATGGCATTCCGCTGAACCATCTCGTAGGCCTGCTGGCGCGGGAGCCCGGTCTCGGCCAGGCGCAGGAGCACGCGCTGGGAGTACATGAGGCCGTAGCTGCGCTCCATGTTCTCCTTCATCCGCTCCGGGTACACCTGGAGCCCCTCGATGATCCCCGTCATTCGGTGAAGCATGTAGTCGAGCAGGATGGTGGAGTCGGGCAGGATGACCCGCTCGACCGAGGAATGACTGATGTCACGCTCGTGCCAGAGGGCCACGTTCTCGAGCGCGGCCAGGGCATTGGTCCGGACGAGGCGGGCCAGCCCGCTCACGTTCTCCGTACCCACGGGGTTGCGCTTGTGGGGCATGGAGCTCGAGCCCTTCTGGCCTTCCGAGAAGGGCTCCTCGGCTTCGAGGATCTCGGTGCGCTGGAGCGATCGGATCTCCACCGCCACCTTCTCGAGAGAGGCGGCGATGATGGCGAGGGTGGCGCAGAACTCGGCGTGGCGGTCGCGCTGGACGATCTGGGTCGAGATAGGGTCGGGCTCGAGGCCGAGGAGCCGGCACACCTCCTCCTCGATATCCGGGTCCACGTGGGCGAAGGTGCCGATGGCCCCGGAGATCTTTCCCACCCGTACCGCGTCCTGGGCCCGCCGGAGTCGCTCGAGATTGCGGCCCGCCTCCGCGTACCACAGGGCAGGCTTGAGCCCGAAGACCATGGGCTCGGCGTGGACGCCGTGGCTCCGTCCGACGCACAGCGTGTGCTGGTGGCGGAGGGCGAGGGCGCGCAGGGCGCCGCGGAAGCGCTCGAGGTCCTCCACGAGGAGCTCGCAGGCCTGCTGGAGCTGCAGGGCCAGCGCGGTATCGAGGACATCGGACGAGGTCATTCCGATGTGGACATAGCGGGAATCGGCGCCGAGGGATTCCTCGAGATTGGTCAGGAAAGCGATGACATCGTGGCGCGTCCGGGCCTCGATCTCGTCGATACGGGCGGCGTCGATCCTCGCCCCCGCTTTGATCCGTCCCAGGGCGTCGGCGGGGATGATCCCGCGCTTCGCATAGACCTCGCAGACGGCCAGCTCGACCCTGAGCCATGCATCGTACTTCGCCTCCGGCGTCCAGATCCGGGACATCTCGGGACGGGAGTAGCGCGGAATCATGCTAGGCCGTCATTTCTCTGGGGAGATTTCGCCTGTCCACGGGACCGAGGGTGACCAGGGCCATCTGCTCCTCGTCGAGCACACGGTGGATCAGCGCCTCGACCTCTTCGGGTCGCACGCCGTCGATCTCCCCGAGCATGTCGTCTATCGAGTGGAAGGCGCCGAAGCGTAGCTCCTGCCGGGCCAGGCGGTTCATCCGGGAGGAGGACGATTCGAGGGAGAGCAGGAGGTTGCCCTTGAGATGGTCCTTGGCGCGGCGCAGCTCCTCGGCGGTGACGCCGTCCTTCTTCAACGCCCGCACTTCGCGGACGAAGGCCTTGAGGACCTTGCCGAAATTGGCCGGATCCGTGCCCGCGTAGAAGTAGAGGATCCCCGTGTCCCGGTACTGCTGGGTGCCCGAGTGGACGGAGTAGACCAGACCCTGACGCTCCCGCACCTCCTGGAAGAGGCGCGAGGACATGCTGCCGCCCACGATGTCATTGAGAAGATAGAGCGCGTAGCGCTGGGGATCCGTATCGGAAACTCCGGGAAAGCCCATGATCACCTGCACCTGCTCGAGAGGGCGGGAGTGCATGTCGATGCCCGGCTGGAGGCTGGGCGTCTCCACCGGGGGCGGCGGGGGAGTCGCGCGGGCGAAGGCCTCGAAGCGGCGCGCGAAGCAGTCCACCACCTGGTCGTGCTCCACATGGCCGGCCACGGCCACCACCACGCGGCCCGGCGTGTATTCCTCCTGGAAGTGGCTGACGATGGTCGCGCGATCGAACCCCTCCACGACCTCGCGACGCCCGAGGATGGGCCGCCCCAGGGGATGGCCGGGCCACACCCGCGCGGCAAAGAGGTCGTGGACCAGATCGTCCGGGGTGTCCTCGACCATCTTCATCTCCTGGAACACCACCGCCTTCTCGCGCTCGATGTCGTCCGCCGCAAAGCGGGACCGCAGCAGCACGTCGGCCAGGAGATCCGTGGCCAGCTCGAGGTGCTCGTCGAGCACGCTGACGTAGAAGCACGTGTGCTCCTTGGCCGTGAAGGCGTCCAGCTGGCCTCCCACGGAATCGATGGCGCGGGCGATGTCCTCGGCCGACCGATTCTCGGTGCCTTTGAACACGAGATGCTCGATCAGGTGGGAGATCCCGCCGCGCTCCACGGGCTCGACGCGGGAGCCCGTCTCCACCCAGATACCGACGGCAACCGAGCGGACGTGGGCGAGGGACTCGGTGACGACGCGGATCCCACCGGGCAGCACCGTCTTGCGGTACGTCTCCGGCCGGTCGAGCGAAGCCACGGTGTCCTCGCTAGAGCCAGCCAAGGCCGGATCGCCCCGGCATCACGCGCCGGCGGTGGTGGGTGCTATCTTCAGCTTCTCCTTGTCGGCGAGGGCGGGCTGGTCGCGCAGCGCCTGTTTGCGCGAGAGGCGCACCTTGCCGCTGGCGTCGATCTCGATCACCTTGACCAGCACCTCATCACCCTCGGTGAGCACGTCGCCCACCGCGCGAATGCGGGACTCGGCGATCTGGGAGATGTGGAGCAGCCCCTCCGTACCCTGCATGATCTCCACGAAGGCCCCAAACTCCTTGATGCTCTTCACCTTGCCGAGGTAGATGCGGTCCAGCTCCGCCTCGCGGCAGATGTCCTGGATGATGTCGATGGCCATCTGCGCCTTTTCGCTGGAGGACGAGAACACCGTCACCTTGCCGTCGTCCTCCACGTCGATCTTGGCGCCCGTCTTCTCCTGGATCCCGCGGATGACCTTGCCGCCGGGGCCGATGATCTCCCGAATCTTCTCCGGGCGGATGCGGATGGTGATGAATCTGGGCGCGTACTCCGACAGCGCGGTACGCGATGCCTTGATGGTCTCGGCCATCTTGCCCAGCACGTGCAAGCGGGCCTCGCGGGCCTGGGCGAGGGCCTGGCGCATGATGTCCACCGAGACGCCGCCGATCTTGATGTCCATCTGGAGCGCCGTGATTCCCTTGTCCGTGCCGGCGACCTTGAAGTCCATGTCGCCGTAGTGATCCTCGCTGCCCATGATATCGGTGAGGATCCCGACCTTGTCGCCTTCCTTGACGAGTCCCATGGCGATGCCGGCCACGGGGGCCTTCAGCGGGACGCCGGCATCCATGAGGGCCATGGAGGCGCCACACACCGTGGCCATCGACGACGACCCGTTGGACTCGAGGATCTCGGACACGATACGGATCGTGTACGGGAATGCCTCCTTGGTCGGCAGCACGGCCTCGACGGCGCGGTGGGCGAGGGCACCATGACCGACCTCACGCCGGCCCGGCGTGCCGAACCGCTTCACCTCGCCCGTGGAGAAGGACGGGAAGTTGTAGTGCAGCATGAAGTGGCGATACGAGTCGCCTTCGAAGGACTCGAGCTTCTGCTCGTCGTTCTTCGTGCCCAGGGTTGCCGCCACCAGGGCCTGGGTCTCGCCGCGGGTGAACAGCGCGGAGCCGTGGGCGCGAGGCAGATAGCCGACCTCCGACCAGATGGGGCGGACGTCCTTCACGCTCCGGCCGTCCACCCGAATGCCCTTGTCCACGATGAGGCGCCGTACCTCGACCTTCTCGACCTTCTCGAAGTACTCGCGCGCCTTCACTTTCGTCGCCGGCTCGTCAGGGACGTGGTCCACGCCCACGAGATGAGCCCATACGGCCTCGAAGGCGGCCACCATGGCCTCGGCCCGCGCCTGCTTTTGATGAATGGCAAGCGCCTCGGCCACCTTGGGAGTGGCCACCTGCTGGACCTTGGCTTGAAGCGTTGGATCGTGTCCGGCATTAGCGTCGAAGGCCCAGCGCGGCTTGGCCGCCTTGGCCATCAGGTCCTGCTGGATGCGCGCGAGCGCTTTGCACTGCTCGTGGCCGAAGGCCAGCGCCTCGAGCATCTGGTCCTCGCTGATCTCCCGGCCCCCGGACTCGACCATGAGCACCGCGTCCTCGGTGCCGGCGATGACGACCTCGAGCGGGGAGGCGGCCAGCTGCTTGTACGTCGGGTTCCCCACCAGCTCGCCATCGACCAACGCCACCCGCACGGCGCCCAGCGGACCCGCGAAGGGCAGGCCGGACAGGCAGAGCGCGGCGGAGGAGCCGATCATGGCCAGCACATCCGGGTCGTTCTCGTCGTCGGCGGAGATCACCAGGTTGATGATCTGGATCTCATTGCGGAAACTCTTCGGAAAGAGGGGGCGGACCGGTCGGTCGATGTTCCGGCACGTGAGCGTCTCCTTCTCGTCCGGCCGGCCCTCGCGCTTGAAGAAGCCGCCGGGAATCTTGCCACCGGCATAGGCTTTCTCGCGGTACTCCACGGTGAGAGGCAGGAAGTCGCGGTCGCGGCTCTCCATGGGCGCCTTGGTCGCGACCACGGTGGACAGCACGATGGTCCCGCCACAGCGCACGACGACGGCGCCGTCGGCCTGCTTGGCCACCTTGCCGGTCTCGATGGAGATGGCGCGGCCGTTGAGCTTGGTCTGTACGGTATGGCTCGTCATGAGATCAGTCGTCCTCCAGTAATCAGGGCTTGGTAGTAATCAGGGCTGGCAGTAGTCAGGGCTTGGCAGTAATCAGGGCTTGGGCAGCCGTCGAAGCGTGGGCGCGGCCATGAAGGTGGCGCCACGCGGTGCTCGGGCTGATTCAGGGGTGAGTGAACCGGGGATGCTGCGGACCCCGCGGGGCCGGTGTCTGGTCGAAGCCTGTCGGGATCCGCGGTCACCGGCGGATTCCGAGCTTTTCCGTCACGACTCTGTATCGTTCCGAGTCCTTCTTACGCAAATACTCGAGCAGACCGCGGCGCTTGCCGATCAGCATCAGGAGGCCACGCCGCGAATGATGGTCCTTCTGGTGGGTCTTGAAGTGGTCAGTCAACCCGTTGATCCGCTCCGAGAGGAGCGCGATCTGCACTTCGGGTGAGCCGGTATCCCCATCGTGCACCTTGAATTGCTCGATGAGGCTCTTCTTCTTGTCGACAGACAGTTTCATTCCACATCCCTCCCGGGGGCTCCCCCCCCAATCGCCACGCCCCCAGGGCCTTCACTTCGGCTCCGACGGGACGGGTTCGTGTGATGGACTCAAAACTCAAGGACGGCAACACTTTATCACGCGAAGGCGAGCGTCGCAAGCGTTCAGCCGGAACCTCGCCCGGAAAAGCGAGCGCGAGCGGCCTCGATGTCTCTCATGACCTGACGCTTGAGCTCCTCGACCCCGGGGAACTTCATCTCCGGCCGGATGCGGTCGAGAAAAGCCAGTCGGAGCGTCCGATCATAGAGATCACCGGCGAAATCCAGAAGAAAGGCCTCGACCCAGTACTCGTTCTCGCCAAACGTAGGTCGGTAGCCGACATTGACGACGGCGTCGGCGGCGCCGCCGTCCCACGTGGCGCGAGCGATGTAGACGCCGGCCGCCAGGGCCAGCGTCCGGTCGGGTCTCAGGTTCGCCGTGGGAAAACCCAGGGTGCGGCCCCGGCCCGCTCCGCGCAGGATGACGCCCGCGATGGTGTAGGGGTGTCCCAGGAGCTCAGCCGCCCGCGCGGCATCGCCTTCCCGCAGAGCCTCGCGAATGGCGCTCGAAGATACCGTCTGCCCGTGTACCTGGAGCGGCGGCAGCACTCGGGCCACGAAACCGAGCTTGGGCGCGAGCTCGGTGAGAAGCGCGGCGGTGCCGCGCGCATCGTGGCCGAAGGTGTGATTAAAGCCCACCACGACCTCATGCGCCCCCAGGGTTCCCACGAGCACGCGCTCCACGAAGTCCTCCGCCTCGATTCTCGAGAAGTCGAGGGTGAAGGGAATGACGAGCGCCGCATCGGCCCCGAGGCCGGCCATGCGCTCGAGATTGTCCTCGAGCGGGGCAATGGGCACGTGGGCCCGGTTCGGCCGGAGGACGGAAGCGGGGTCAGGGTCGAAAGTGCACACCACCGAGGGCACGTGAAGGGCGCGGGCGCGCTCCACCGCGGTCCCGAGGAGACGAGCGTGGGCGAGGTGGATGCCGTCGAAGACCCCCAGCGCCGCCACGCACGGGCGGAGCTCAGGCGGGTAGGACGCGAGTCCGCGAAGAATTCGCATGCAGGAGTCGATCGGGCTTCACGCGGGAGCCGCGGCGCGAGCCGATGCCGAGGAAAGCGCCGTCGGGACCATAGACGCGAAGAAGGGCCCCGTCCCCAGGCTCGGCGGCGCCCGGTACGGCAACGGCCTGCCCATGGAGAAAGGCGCGGGCGGGCGTTTCGGCAAGACGCAGCTCGGATATTCCGATCAGCGCAGAGTCGGGCGGAAGGAGCTGGGGCCAGAGGAGCCCGCCGTCACGCGCCTCCCGCACGGTCTCCCATGGCACCGCCGCCTCCAGGCGGTACGGGCCCACGCGCGTGCGCTGAAGCGAGGCGAGGGAGCCCCCCGGGCCGAGCGCCGCGCCGAGATCGGAGGCGAGCGTCCGCACGTAGAATCCCTTGCCGCAGCGGACGCGGATCACGAAGTCCGGCAGCGCCACCGACTCCAGCGTGATGGCGTGGACCATGACCTCGCGCGGCGACCGCTCGACTTCCCGACCCTTTCGCGCCAGCTCGTAGAGCCGCTGGCCCTCGTGATGGAGGGCCGAATACATGGGCGGCACCTGGCGAATCGTGCCGACGAAGCTCCCCAGAGCCCGCTCCACGTCAGAGCGTTGGAGGGCCGGAACCGGACGTGTCTCGAGGGTCGTGCCCGAGAGGTCCTGGGTATCGGTGACGATACCCAGGCGCACCGTGGCCAGGTACTCCTTGTCGAGATCCACGAGATACGGCGTGAGCTTGGTCGCCTCGCCGATCAAGATGGGCAGCACGCCGGTGGCACCCGGATCGAGGGTGCCGCCATGGCCCATCTTGGGGGCGCGCAGGAGACGACGCAGGTGCGCCACCACCTGGAAGGACGTGACCCCCGTACCCTTGTCCACGGGGAGCACGCCCGAGCTGCGCTGAGAGGTCACGAGCGGGCCGAGCCCAGCGCGTCCCGCACGGCCTGGAGCAGCGTCGCCGCGGCCTCGTCGAGGGTGCCGCTCAGCGTGCAGCCGGCCGCGTTCTCGTGTCCGCCGCCGCCGAAGCGATGGGCGATGGCGTTCACGGCCACCTCGCCCTTGGCGCGCAAGCTGGCCTTGACCGTGCCGGGCGCCTCTTCGCGCAGCAGCACCGCGACCTTGACGCCGCCGATGGAGCGGGGATAGCTGACGAGATCCTCTGCTTCGACGAGCTCGGGGGGGACCAGATCCTTCGGCACCGTCAACCACGCGACCTGACCGTCGTCGCTGACCTGGACACGCCGGAGAACTGATCCGAGCTGGACCAGGGCCTCGCGGCCGCGCTGCTGGTAGAGCCGGTCCGAGACCAGCGCGGGATCGGCGCCGGCCGCCGCGAGCTCGGCCGCGATGCGGAACGTGCGCGGCGTCGTGTTCGAGTAGCGGAAGGATCCCGTGTCCGTGTGGATGGCGGTGAAGAGGTTGAGCGCGATGGCCGGCGTCAGGGGAAGGCCGAGAGCCACGATGAGGTCGAAGACCATTTCCCCCGTGGCGGCCGCTGACGGATCTATCCAGTCGATCGACCCGTAGCGGCGATTGTCCGGGTGGTGATCGATATTGAGGACGCGGCTCTGCGGCCCGCGCGCTCCCTCCAGCAACCCTTCCGAGCGACCGGGATTCGGGCAGTCCGTCATCACGATGATGTCGAAGGGGCCGGGCGCCGTCTTCCACACCTGCCAGCGATTCGAGCCGGGCAGAAAGGCGAGGACACCCGGGATGGGGTGGGGCCCGGCAAAAGTGACCGAGGCTCCGGCAGCGCCGAGGGCGAGCCCCAGGGCCAGGAGCGTGCCCAGCACATCACCGTCGGGGTGTACATGTCCCAGGCACAGCACATGGCCGGCGGGCTTCCGAAGAATCTCGAGCATCTCCGCCGGTGGCTTCACCTGAAATCCCAGGCCCTTCTGGCTATCGGCCACCGGTACCCCGCCCTCCCCCACCAGGCCCGCTCACTCCTCGCCCTCCGATTCGCTCGCCTTGAGCCCGGCCAGGAGGGCCTGGATATGCGCCGCGTGCTCCATGGAGCGGTCGGGTCGGAAGACGATCTGGGGCGTGGCGCGAAGCTCGAGGTGCTTCCGCAGCCAATTCCACACGAAGCCTCGCGCGCTCTCCAGGGCCTTGAAGGAGGATGCCCACTGCGCCTCCGGGCCCAGCACCGAGACATAGACTCGCGTCAGCTTGAGGTCGGCCGTGGTGTCCACCTCGGTCACCGTCACGAATCCCAGGCGCGGGTCCTTGAGCTGTCGCTGGAGGACGGCCGAGACTTCCTCCTTGATGAGCTGGTTGACGCGCTCGAGCCGCTTCCCTTGCATCACCAGATCTCCGTTTCGATGTTCGTGACATACCCGTCGACGTTGTCCTCGATGAAATCGAGCGCCTTGGAGATCACTTCGTTGGCGTGACGCGAGCTGCCGGAGACGTAGGCGACGGCGAGGGTGGCGCGCTGCCACACGTCCTGGTCATCGACCTCGGCGACGGACACCTCGAAGCGCCGGCGGAGCTTGTCCTTGAGGCCTTTGAGCACGTGGCGCTTGCCCTTGAGCGAGCCCACGTCCGGCAGGTGCAGCTCGACGGTGCCGACCGCCACCCGTGCGACCGACATGCTCGCCCCTCGTCACCGGCCTGCTAGAGCGACCGGGCGACCTCTTCCGTCGTAAAGGCCTCGATGATGTCGCCGGCCTGCACGCCCTTGACCCCCTCGATCCCGATGCCGCACTCGAGACCCTGCAGCACCTCGCGGACATCGTCCTTGAAGCGCTTGAGGGAGCTGATGACGTTCTCGCCGAGCAGGGTCTCGCCACGCTTGACGCGCACGCGCGCGGTGCGGATGATCTTCCCTTCCAGGACCGTGCACCCGAAGATGGTCCCGACCTTGGAGATGGGGAAGAGCTGCTTGACCTGGGCCCGGCCGTGGACCGTCTCACGAATCTCGGGCGCCAGCATGCCGGAGAGCGCCGCCTTGACGTCGTTCAGCACGTCGTAGATCACGCTGTAGTTGCGCAGGTCGACGCCGTCGGACTGGGCCTGGGT
>DASYTI010000163.1 GCA_036002485.1 Candidatus Methylomirabilota bacterium
GGCGGGATCACCATTGGCACCGACGCCCTCGTGAACCAGAGCAAGCCCCTGACGTTCCTGAGCGCCGGCAATATCGTGGTCAATGCCAACGGGCTGACCAACGCCGGCGCGGTCACCATGACCACGTCGGGGACCGGGGCCATCACGACGAACGGCCCCCTGGCCACCACCGGCAATCGCAACATCGCCCTGACGACGACGAACGCCCCGATCACCACGAACGGGCCGATCACCGCCGCGGGCTCCGGCACCGTGACCCTGACCGCCGGGGGCGCGGTGAACGGCAGCGTGACCGTGAACAACGCCATCAGCTCCGGCTCCGGCCTGATCACCCTGACGGCGCCCAATGGGATCACCCTCTCCGGCACGGGCTCGGTGTCCACCACCGGCGGGTACACCGCCACGGCGGACAGTGATCTCACCGGCACCGGGGTGTACACGCAGGCGGCCGGGTCGACCGTCTCCAGCGGCGCCGCCACCATTATCGCCGCGGACGTGGTGCTGCAGGGGACGCTCAACGCGGGGGCGGCGGCGGTGACCCTGCGGCCGGGGCTGCTGACGGAGACCATCGGGGTGGAGGACGCGAGCAAGCAGTTCAGCCTCACCAATGCCGAGCTGAGCAACATCACGACCACCGGCACGGTGACGGTTGGGCAGAACACGAACACGGGGGGGATCACCATCGGCACGGACACCCTCGTGACCCAGAGCAAGGCCCTGACCTTCCTGAGCGCCGGCAATATCGTGGTCAATGCCAACGGGCTGACCAATGCCGGCACGGTCACCATGACGGCCTCCGGCACCGGGGCCATCACCACCTCTGGCCCCCTGGCCACCACCGGCAATCGCAACATCGCCCTGACGACGACGAACGCCCCGATCACCACCAATGGGGCGATCACCGCCGCGGGCTCCGGCACCGTGACCCTGACCGCCGGGGGCGCGGTGAACGGCAAGATCACGGTCAACAACGCGATCAGCTCCGGCGCCGGGGCGATCACGTTGACGGCCGACGACATCGACATCAATGCGCCGCTGAGCAGCACCGGGGCTCTGACGTTGCAGCCCGTCACGCCCAGCCAGAGCATCGGCATCGCTGGCGGCGCGGGGGCCTTCAGCCTGAGCAGCTCCGACCTCGCCAACCTGACGGACGGCTTCAGCAGCATCACGATTGGGCGGGCCAACGGAAGCGGTCTCATCACCATCAACGCGGTGACCTTCAATGACCCGGTGACGATCCAGGCCCCCTCGGGGCCGATTATCGTGGACGGGCCGATCACAGGCACAGGCAACGCCTCGATCTTTTTGAACAGCAGCGAATCCGTTGGCCAGCAGATAACCCTAAATGCGGGGATCACGACAGCGGGTCAGCTCATCTCGCTGGACAACGTTGTTTTGGGTGCCGATGTGACGCTGGACACCACGAATGCCGGAGCGTCCCCTGCAGGAGCGAACATCACTTTCAGAACGACCACGATCGATGCTGACTCAGCGGCGAACAGTCGCGCGCTGACGCTGACGGCAGGGACGGGCGGGGCTGTCACCTTACCCGGCGCAGTGGGAGGAGCGGAGGCGCTGGGCTCCCTGACGGTGTCGAGCTCGAACACGGTGACCGCGGCGGCGGTGACGACGAGCGGCAACATCGTCCTCAACTCCCAGAATGCGGTTTCCCTGGCCGGCGCGGTGAATGCCGGCGCCGGGACCATCACGCTGGCGGGCGGGTCGATTGTCCAGAACGCGAATGTAAGCACCGCGGGCACGGGGACGATCACGGCGACGGCGACGACGGGGCCCATCACCATGGCCGATGGGACGACCTCCAGCACCGCGGCTGGCACGGGGGACATTACGTACACTGCGGCCGGCACCATCACCCTGGCCACGCTATCCGCGGGCGGGGCAGCCACCGTGAACTCGATCGGGGGCTCAATCCTGGACGGCAACATCGCCCCGCTCAATGTCGCTGCGGGCGCCGGCGCCACGCTTCTGGCGGGAGGTGGAGTCATCGGAACGCTCGCCGCGCCCATCGATGTGCAGGTGACCAACCTGGCGAATGTGAACGCCACCGGCCAGATCGGCGGGGTGTCGATCAATATCAATGGAACGACGGGGGATAACACCCTGCACTTCCTGTCCACGGTGCCGGGCCAGATTTACTTCAACGGTATCCTCCTGTACCCTCTGTCTCCGTCCCCCGTGAGCTTCCTCGGCGGAAGCGGCCTCGAGCCGATTCTCTCTCCCCTGCAGCAGGCACTGTCCGCCTGTGAGACCGTCGCGGTCCCCGGGGGCGACGGGATCCTGAAGCTTCGGGGCTTCTGCCGGGACGGTGGCCGCTCCTGGTCCCTCGCCCCCGCCGAGTCCTTTTCCCCCTGACTTTTCTTCGCTCTCTGCCGCCAGCCTCGGCGGACGAGCGGGCGGGAGTCAGCGCTTCCAGCGCCTCGAGGGACCGCTCGATCGTCACGCCGTCCGGATCGAAATTGCCGTCAAGGAAGAGCTCGGTCAGCCCTTCCTGGGCGTAGCGTTGGACCTCCTCCCCGATCTCCTCAAGGTCCCTAGCTAGAGCGGCCGCCCGTCTCTGCCCTGTGGGTGGGCGAAGAGGCGTAAGCTCCCGCGTCAGCCCCGGGGGGAATGGTCATGACGGCGGCCTGGCTGCGTTCAGTCGCGTCGGAGCTCCGGGAGGACTGTCCGGGCGAAGAGCTCGATGTTCTTCACGGCGAGGGCGTGGGGCAGGCTGCCGAACTGAAACAGGGCCATGAGCACGCCCGCGCCCAGCTCGCGCATCTGGGCCCGGATCTCGCGGACGACGTAGTCGGGGTCGCCCACGAGGGTCATCCCCTCCTTCTGGGTGAGGTCGAAGTCGAGCTCGTAGAGGGGGAGCTCCTCAGCGCTCCGGACGTCCGGCGGGCGCCGCGGCGGCGTCTGGCCGAGGAGTTTCATCGACCCGCGGTGGTAGCTCAGGAGCTTCTGCCAGAAGTAATCGAGATGCGGCTCGGCCTCCTCGCGGGCTCGGGCGTTCGTCTCCGCCACGTAGACGTGGCGCAGCACGTGGCAGTGCTCGGGCCCGGGCGTCCAGCCGTGCTGCGCCGCGAAGGCCCGATAGCGGTCGAAGATCGACCGCGTGCGCGCGTTGGACCGGTAGGCCGCGCCGGTGGGCACCCGACGGCGCGCGGCCAGCTCGAGCCCCTCGTCGCTGTCGGCGGGAAGGATGATGGGCGGGTGCGGCTGCTGGAGGGGTCGCGGCCAGATCGAGACCCGGTCGTAGCTCCAGTATTTTCCGTGCCACGCGAACGGCTCGTGCGTCGTCCACGCCTTGACGATCAGATCCCACGCTTCCTGCAAGCGCTCCCGGGCCTCGGGGAGCGGCACCCCGAGAGCCAGGTACTCCTGCGGCACCCCGCGGACGAAGCCCGAGATGATCCGGCCGCCCGACATGACGTCGAGCATGGCGACCTCCTCGGCGAGCCGCACGGGGTGGGCGTGGAGCGCGGGCAGGTTGCCGAGGATCCCGATCTTGATCCGCCGCGTGCGCTGGGTCAGCGCGGCCGCGATGATGTTCGGCGAGGGCATGAGGCCATAAGGCTTGGCGTGGTGCTCGTTGATGCAGATCGCCTCGAACCCGTACTCTTCGTACAGGACCATCTGGTCGAGATGCTGGGCGTAGATCTCCTGGCCGCGGGCCGGGTCGTAGAGGGCGTTGGCGTCGGGATAGTACGACGGCTCGTCGAGGTACGGCCAGGGCATGAGGTCGAACGCGTAGACCTTCATCGAATTTCCGCGCGCGTCATCCGCCGAGCTCCAGCGGCTTTCCGTCGAGGTCTTCGGCACGCTCGACCTTGATGAGCACCGCGTAACCCTTCTTCTCCGGGTCGCGGTCCTTCTCCGGCTGCACCAGGCGCTCCCAGACCGTCTCGTACGCCGGTCCCGAGCGGTGAATCGCGGCGGTGCCGTAGAAGCGGGCGATGCCGCCTTTGGGCAGGAGGCCGGATTCCCGGAGCGGAGGCTTCCTGAGGAAGACGGTGACCTTGGTCCCGTCCCGGAGATTGGCGTTGGTCGAGCCCTTGCCCCTCTCCCAGAGCGCGATGTGCTCGTCGTCGAAGACCATGGTGCTGCCGCGCGGGCTCACCTGGGCGAATCCGCTCGGAAGCACGGTGCCCACCAGGCACACGTTGGCGGGGAACGCGGTGTTGATGTGCTCGTGAAGGGCTTGGGGAATCTTGGCCAAGGCACACTCTCCTTTCATGATCCCGGACGTCGGGCCCTCACGTTAGCCTGTGCTCTCCCACCCGTCAACGGCTCTCGGATCGTGAGGCCTGACCCCTGCTATCCTGGGGAAGATGACCGCTCGGCTCCGCTGGATCATGTGGGGCATTCCCGCCTTCATCTTTCTCTTCGCCTTTCTTCATCGGGTGGCCCCGGGCGTCGTGGCCAAGGAGATCATGCAGGCCTTCGAGGCCAGCGGCACCATCGTGGGGCTGCTCTCGGCCACGTACTTCTACGCCTATGCCGGGTTCATGATCCCGGCCGGACTGCTCATCGATAGCCTGGGCGTCCGGCGCATCGTGTCGGCCGGCGGCGCCGTCATGGGGCTGGGCTCTCTCGCCATGGGGCTCGCGGGAACTCAAAGCGTGCTCTTCGGCGGACGCTTTCTGGTTGGTCTCGGCGCCACCGTCACCTTCATCGGCTGCCTCAAGATCGCCGCGGACTGGTTTCCGCCTTCCCAGTTCGGCACCATGTCCGCCGTCAGCGCGACCATCGGGGTGCTCGGCGCCCTCGTGGGGACAGCCCCCCTCGCGGCGCTCGTCGCGTGGACAAGCTGGCGCGGGGCCTTCGTCACCATCGGCGCCACCACCCTGCTGGGCTCGCTCCTCTGCTTCATCGTCGTGCGCGATCATCCGCGCGGGCACGTCGAGGCGGGGGCGCCCGTGCCGCGACTCGGCGAGGTCCTGCGCGGCATGATCGAGGTGCTGGGCAATCGACATACGTGGCCCCCCTTCCTCGCGTTCTTCTTTTTCTATTCGGCCATGGGCAATCTCATGCTCTGGGGCGTGCCCTTTCTCCGCGACGTCTATGGGCTCAGCAACACGCGCGCCGCCGCCTATGCCTCCACCGTCGCCGTCGCGCTCCTCGTCTCGGCGCCCCTCACCGGCTATCTGTCCGATCGGGTCTTCCGGCTCCGCAAGCTGCCCTACACCGTGCTCGCGTGTTGGCTCTTTCTCGGCTGGGCGGTCCTCGTGCTCACGCTCGGCACGCTACCGCTCCGGGGCCTGGCCATGCTTTTCTTCACCATGGGCCTCGCCAGCGGTGGCTTCGTGCTGACCTGGCCCATCGGCCGGGAGGTCAATCCGCCGCACCTGGCGGGCACCGCGGTGGCCGTGGCCAACATGGGCGGCTTCGTGGGCGCGGCGGTGACCCAGGGCCCGGTGGGCGCCATCCTCGATTCCCGATGGACCGGCGCCATGCTCGAGGGCGCGCGCGTCTACCCGCCCGAGGCCTACCGCGTGGCCTTCATGGCCTGCGCCCTCTGCGTGCTGATCGCGGCGGCGCTCAGCCTCCTGCTGCGCGAGACGCGCGGGCAGAACATCTACCACCAGCTCTACCCTGGAGGCGTCCGTGGCCGCCGAGCCTGAGCCCCCGATCGATCCCGAGATCCTGAACGCGCATCACCGCGGCACCCTGACCGCGCTCCTGGGCGCGCGGTTCGTCGAGGCGACGAAGGACCGTCTCGTCGCCGAACTCTCGATCCGGGATGATCTCCTCACGGTCGGGGGTCGGCTGCACGGCGGCACCCTCATGTCGCTGGCGGACCTGGTGGGAGCCACGGGGACCTTCCTCAATCTGCCCTCTGATGCCACGGGCACCACCACGCTCGAATCCAAGACCAACTTCTTCGCCGGCGCGCGCGGCGGTCTCATTCGCGCCGAGGGCACGCCCATCCATCGCGGCAAGAGCACTCAGGTCTGGCAGACGCGCATCACCGACGAGGGGGGTCGGCTCCTCTCCCTCACCATCCAGACCCAGATGGTGCTGCGCGTCTGAGTTTGACTTTCGAGCTGAGACGCTGCCCGATGTTCGAGTTGAGCGGCGAAGCCGCGAGACGAGGGCTGAGTTGATCCCGCAGGCGTGGCAGTTCGAGCTGAGCAGCCAGGCTGCGAAGCGAGGGCCGAGTCGATCAGCGGCGAGGCGAGGGCTGAGTAGATCAACTGCGCTCGAGAAAGCCCTCGGTCATGGCGTTGATGACGGGAATGCCATTGGCGGAGATGGCGTTGATCCGGGCCTTGACCTCGGCGAGCGCGCGGAAGGGCTTCTTGAGCAAATGCGCCGTGTAGTGCTCCACGCACGATGCGAGGTCGGGGCCCGGCACCACCCGCGTGACCAGTCCGAGGGCCTGGGCCTCGGCCGCCGAGTAGCGGTGGCAACCCATGATGATCTCCTTGGCGCGGGCCGGCCCCACGAAGCGGATGAAGCGCGTGGTCGAGGCGACACCGAGGGGGACCCCCAGGTCCACCTCGGGAATCCAGAACTGGGCCTCGGCGGCAGCGAAGCGGAAATCGCAGGCGAGGGTCAGCCCCCACCCGCCGCCCACCGCATGGCCATTGATCATGCAGATGGTCGCCTGCTCGAGATTTTCGAGCGCGGTCTGGGCGCGCTCGAAGAGTCGGCGGAACTGCGTCTTCTTCTCCGTGAAGAGACGCCGGCGCTCCTCGTCCGTCTTGGCCCGGGCATGCGGGGCGTCGGCCCCCGCCGAGAAGACGGGGGGCGCGCCCGTGACGATCACCACCCGCGTGGTGTCGTCGTCTCGGAGCTCGGTGAAGGCCCGGGACAGATCCGTGAGCATGGCATCGCTCAGCGAGTTCCGGCGCTCCGGCCGCTGGAGGGTTACCGTGGCCACCGCGCCCTTCCGCTCGAGCGTGACGTTATCGCTCATGCGTGGCTCCTCATGCGCCTGCCGCGAGCATGGCCTGCTCGAGACCTTTCTCGTCCGCGAGAAGCTGTTGGCGGGTCTGGCTGACGATACGCCGGGCCCGCTCGTATCCCTGTCCGGCCTTCTCGTCGCGGGCCACGGCCTCCGTCAGGATCTCGTCGAGGACGCGCTCGAAGGCGTGGGACAGCCGGCGACGGACATCGCCGTAGCCGCGGACCACGGTGGCGATGTCGGCAACCTCGCGGGCGAGGCCGAGATCCAGCGCCGCGCACTCTAGAACCGTCTGCTGCCAGCGGTCGATGAGCACGAACTCCCGCCGAGCCCGCAGCGACCACGGCCGGATCACGCGCAGCCGGCCGAGGACCCAGACCCGGAGAAATCCCGTGACCGCGGTGGTCTTGACGTGCTGGCCCAGGCTCGGGCGTCGCTCGGGCCACCATCGCTCGCAGAGGCGCGCGATGGGAGCGGCGATGACCGCGGGCAAGATGCCGTAGATCTCGTCGAGATCGGGCTTGAGATAGTCGGTCACGTGGAGCACTTTGCCATTCGCGGCTCCATGATCGCGCCGGATGCGCTCGAAACGGCTCCCCCGCGTCTTGAGGTCGGCCACCCGGATGGCATCCTCGTAGGTCATCCAGACGGCCAGCCGGCGCGCGAAGATCTCCGTCATCGCCATGTCGGGATCAACGGACAAGACCGTGCGGACCCGGCCGAGATAGCCCCGGGCATAGCGCGCGTCCTGATAATCGATGAGACGGGCCAGCGCTTCACCGAGCGTCCGGTGGAGAGGCGCCGGGAACTCTTCCTCGGCGCACCGGACGAGCTCGAGGAAATCGCCCATGCGCAATCCGAGAGCATGGGCGCGCTCCGCCTTGACCTGCTCCCAGGATATCGCGGGCGCGGGCGCCGCGGTCCGGTCGCCGCCGGAGGCGACGATCTCCATGCCCGCCTTGAAGCCGGCAAGGTTCCGCTCGACGGCCACGCCGCCCTCGCGGATGGCGGCCTCGAAGGATGACGCGCCGAGGGGCAGGATCTCGGCCGCGCAGAGCGCCCCCAGCAGCACGGCATTGACCTCGCTGCCCGCCCCCTGCGCGGCCGCGAGGCCGTCAAAGGCGATGAGGCGCTTGGCGAGCTTCCGTGCCGCATCTTCCACGCGCTCGCGCGGGAAGATCCCATCGCCGAGCACGGTCTTCTCGCCGATGGCGAAGAGCCGATGGGTGCTCGCGATCATGGTGGTGCGCTCGGGCGAGGCATAGTCCGTCTCGAGGGTGCGCCCGGCCTCGAGGAGCTCGGAGGCCATGACCACGTCGACATCTCCCGGGGTGGGATACAGCGAGAAGACCGGCTCGGGGGCACCGGAGGGAATGGGCTCGGGATACACTTCGAGATAGTAAGTGGTGGCGCCCGTGCGCTGGGCGACGCCCGGAATGGACGTGGCCTGGGCCGGCAGCCCCGCATGGGCGGCGGCGCCGGCTATCCACTCGGTGAGGACGCCGCCGCCCTGGCCGCCGAGCGCCGCGATGAGAATGGAGATAGGGCGCCGCGGAGCCATCACGCGGTCTGGAGGCGCCCGATCACCCAGCGACGCGCGCCATCGAGCGCGCGCTCCCACCGGCGGGGATTGTGCACCACGCGGGTCTCGAAGAACGACGGGCAGAGGACGGCGGCATGCGCGACCTCGCCGCAGAGCCCGCAGCCGACGCAGGTCTGGTCCACGTGCGCCACCGGATCCTCGCGCAGCGGGTCGGGATTGTCCTTGAGGGTGAGCGACGGGCAGCCGTTGAAGCGCATGCACGACTTGTCGCCCGTGCAGACGTCGGGGTCGACGCCGAAGCGCGGCGTCACCACCCGCCCGCCCGCCTTGAGCCGGGCCGCCGTCCGAGGCTTGACCCGGCGCTGGCGCTCGAGCTGGCACTCTGCCCGCGCGATGATCACCTTGAGTCCGCCCGCCGCCGTGGTCATGGCCTCCTTCACGGTCTCAAGCGTCTCGCCCACCCGGTAGGGATTGACGATGCGCATCCAGGGGACGCCGAGGCTCCGGATGGTCTCGGCGATGGACATGCGCACGCGCTCGCCCTGCGGGTTCTTGCCCGTGGAGGGATTGTGCTGCTGGCCGGTGGCGGAGGTGTAGAAGTTCTCGAGGATGACGAGCACCGAGTCCTGCTTGTTGAAGACGGCGTTGGCCACCCCGGTGGTGAGCCCCGAGTGCCAGAAGCCGCCGTCTCCGAGGATGGAGATGACGCGCTTCCCGAAGTTCGGCGCCACGGCATTGGAGGACGCGAGGCCGAGGCCATAGCCGAGAATAGTATTGCCCTGGTTGAAGGGCGGCAGGGTCGCGAAGGCGTGGCAGCCGATATCGGCGGCCACATGCGTCTCCCCCAATTCGCGCTGGGCGATCTTCAACGCGCTGAAGACGGGCCGCTCGGGGCAGCCCGTGCAGAAAGCGGGCGGCCGCTTGGGCAGCGCCGTCTCCAGGAGGGCCCGGCCCCGCCCCACGTGGCCCGAAAGCGCCGCGCGGCGAGACTCGGCGTCTCGTCCCAGGAAGCGCGCCAGCGCGGCCAGCACGACTTCGGGCACGAACTCGTCCTGGGCCGCCACCGTCTCCTTGCCCGCGATGCGGACGGAGAGCCCGCGATCATAGGCGAGGGCCTTGATCTCTTGCTCGATGAAGTTCGGCATGCCCTCCTCGAGCACGAGCACGCGACGCTTGCCCTCGAGGAAGTCAAGGAGCTGCTCCGGCACCAGCGGGTGGATGACGTTGAGCACGAGGACGGGAACGCGCGTCCCGCCAAACACATCGGCCTGCCCCAGGAGCTCGAGGGCGCGCAGCACCGTCGGGGTCAACCCGCCCTGGAGGATGATGCCCAGCTCCTTGTCCTCGCCGGGAATGACCTCGTTGAGCGCGTGCTCCACGACGTAGCGGCGGGCGGCGGGGAGACGCTTGTCGAACTTCTGCGCCTCCTGCGCGTAGGTCGAGGGGGGATGGGAGAGGCGAGCATAGTCGAAGGAGTGCCGGGTGAGCCGATCGCGCATGCTGATGGCGGGCCGCACATTGTCCTTGCAGACGAGCGTCCCCCGCATGTGGGCCGCGCGGATCCGGAGGCTGATGACGGAGGGCAGGTTCGAGGCCTCGGAGAGGCCGAACCCTTCCTCGACGACGCGCGCGAAGTTCTGGAGGCTCGGGCGCGGATCGAAGAGACAGAGGGAAGACTTGAGGGCGAAGGCGTGGGTGCGCTCCTGGATGACGGAGGCGCCAGCGCCATAGTCCTCGCCCACCACGATGAGGGCCCCGCCGATCACCCCGGAGGAGGCGAGGTTCGAGAGGGCATCGGCGGCGACATTGGTGCCGACGATGGACTTCCAGGTGACGGCCCCCCGCATGGGGTAGTTAATGGATGCGCCCAGGAGGGCCGCCGCGGCCGCCTCGCTGGCCGAGGCGTCCAGGTAGACGCCCATGGGCTTGAGGAGCGGCTCGTTGGCGTCGGCCATGACGTCGAGGAGATGGGAGACGGGCGCCCCCGGGTAGCCGCCGACATAGGAGACGCCCGACTGCAAGAGCGCCTTGGTGATGGCGAGGATGCCCTCGCCCCGGAGCACTTGCCCCTGTCCGAAGCCAAGCTGCTTGACTTCCTCCGCGAACGACCGTTCCATAGAGCCCTCTTTTACCACACTCCGCGAGCGGAGGACGGCCATGCCCCACTCGACCAGCCGCGACGGCGTCAGGATCTACTTCGAGGAGCACGGCCGCGGGGAGCCCGTCCTCCTCGCCTATGGCATCGGCGGCAATGCGGGCATGTGGGAGCCGAACATCCGGGCCCTCTCGGCGAGCCACCGTCTGATTCTCTGGGAGCCGCGCGGGCATGCCCGGTCGGACAGCCCTGAAGATCCCCGCCAGGTGACCTTCGGCCACTGGGTCGGGGACCTCCACGATCTCATGGACCACCTGAGCCTCGAGCGGGCCACCGTCGGTGGCTTGAGCCTCGGCGGCGGCATCGCCACGCGCTTCACCCTGGCCCATCCCGACCGCGTCCGCGCGCTGGTGATCGTCTCCTCGTCCTCGGCCTGCGGGCTGCCCCTGAGCGTGGAGAACATCGTGATGCGCGCGAAGAGCATCGAGGTGACCCTCAAGGGCGGCATGGACGCCATGGCCAACTTCGCCATCGAGTCCAATCCGAACGTGGCCGGCCGGCTCAAGCTCGATCCGTCGGCGCGGAAGGAGATCTTCGAGTATTACCGGATGCTGACGCCCATCGGCTATGCCAATGCCCTCCGGGCGCTCCTTCAGATGGACTACATCACCGAGCGGCTAGGGGAGATCGAGGTCCCCACGCTCCTCGTGTGCGGGGACCAGGACCTCTCGCTCGGGCCCATGCGGGAGATACAGAAGCGGATTCCTCAGGCCAAGTTCGCCCTCCTCGCCCCGGCCAGTCACTTCGCCAACCGGGATCAGCCCGAGGCCTTCAACCTCGCCGTCGTCGAGTTCCTGACGAGCCTCGGCTGAGGCGGATGCTGCTGCCCGGCACGCGCTCGCCCGTGTCGGCGCGGAAATAGCCGAGTCGCACCTCGCGCCCTGAATCGGCGTGGACGAGGCGCGCCCGCTTGTAGACGTGGCGGGCCCCCCAGGCGGCCAGCGCTCCCACCACCACCCCCAGCTCCTTGCCCTTGTCCGTCAGGTCGTACTCGGCCCGCGGCGGGTGATCGGAGTAGAAGCGGCGCGTCACCAGACCGTGCTCCTCCATGAGCTTGAGGCGGTCGGACAGGATATTGGGCGCGATGCCGGGCAGCGAAGCCTGGAGATCCTGGAACCGGCGCGTGCCCCCGAGGAGGTCTCGCACCATGAGAAGCGTCCAGCGATCGCCCACGATCTCGAGGGTCTTGGCCACGGGGCAGCGCTGGCCGTAGATCTTGGGCATGCCCGCATTGTAGGCGGGGGCTTGACAGAAAAGCAAGTCACTATTATTTTACAAGTCATGAGCCCGACGGCCGCCGCGGCGCCCTTCTCCTCCTCCATGTCCGCCCGCACGAGGCAGCTCCTCGAAGACCCCGTCGCGCCCACCCTGCTCCGCCTGGCCGCCCCCAATGTGCTCGTCATGGTGCTCCAGGCCGTCCTGACCACCCTGGACGCCGTCTTCGTGGGCTGGCTCGGATCCGCGGCCCTGGCCGGTGTCTCGCTCGTGTACCCGCTCGTCATGCTCATGCAGACCATGTCGGCCGGCGGGATGGGCGGCGGCGTGGCCTCCGCGGTGGCGCGGGCCCTCGGCGCGGGGCGACGGGCCGAGGCTCAGGCCCTCGCCGCTCACGCCGTCCTCATCGCCCTCGTCATGGCGGCCTTGTTCACCGGAGGTCTCCTGCTGGGCGGGCCCTGGATCTACCGGGCCATGGGCGGGACTTCGGAGACGCTCGAGGCGGCCGTGACCTATTCCCACGTGGTCTTCGGCGGCGCCGTCGTCTACTGGCTCGTCAACACGCTCTCGAGCATAGTCCGCGGCACCGGTACCATGGCCCTTCCCGCCGCCATCATGGCCGGCTCCGCCGTCATCTACCTGGCCCTGGCCCCCGCGCTGGTGCTGGGCTGGGGGCCCTTCCCCCGCCTGGGCATCGCGGGCACAGCGGCGGCGAACGTAGCCGCTTTCGGCACGGCCGCGCTCGTGCTGGTCATCTATCTCTGTTCGCCAAGGAGCGCGGTGCGGCTGTCCTTCCGGGGCCTCCGCCTCCGCCGCGAGCACTTCTGGGAGATCCTTCGCGTCGGCGCGCCCGGCTCCCTCAACACCATCCTCACCAACTTGACCGTGGTGCTGATGACGGGCCTCGTCGGTCCCTTTGGCACCGCGGCGCTCGCCGGCTATGGCATGGGCGCGCGGCTCGAGTACCTCCAGATCCCTCTCGTCTTCGGAATGGGCTCGGCGCTGGTCGCCATGGTGGGCACCAATGTGGGCGCGGGGCAGCTCGCGCGAGCCGAGCGCATCGCCTGGACAGGCGCGGGCCTGGCCGCGGCGGCCACGGCGTCCATCGGACTCCTCGCGGCGGCTTTCCCGCGCGCCTGGCTCGGCCTCTTCACGTCGGATCCCCACGTGCAGGCGGTGGGCGCGACCTATCTCCTGATCGTGGGCCCGACCTATGGCTTCTTCGGGCTCGGCCTCGCCCTCTACTTCGCCTCGCAAGGCGCGGGCCGCCTCGCCTGGCCCCTCACCGGCGGGTTTCTCCGTCTCGGGGTCGCCGTGGCCGGAGGCTGGCTGGCCGGCTACTGGCTCGGCGGGGGCTTGCCGGGCATCTTCGCGGCCATGGCCATCGCTCTCATCGTCTTCGGAAGCACGATCGCCGCCGCCGTCAAGCTCGGGGCGTGGCGCTAGGAGGAGTGCGGATGCCCAAGATGCTCGATCTCATCAGGATGGTCCAGCGGGGAGAGCTGCCGCCACCCCCCATCGCCACGCTCATCGGCTTCACCATCAGGTCCATCGAGCCCGGTCATGCCGTCATGGAGATGGAAGCGGGGCCGCAGCACGCCAATCCCATGGGTACCCTCCACGGCGGAGTCCTCTGCGACCTGGCCGATGCCGCCATGGGCATGGCCTACGCCTCCGCTCTCGACGAGGGCGAGACCTTCACCACGCTCGAGCTCAAGATCAATTTCCTCAAGCCCGTGTGGACGGGACGGCTGGCGGCCACGGGGCGGGTCGTGAAGGGCGGCCACACGGTGGGCCTCGTCGAGTGCGATGTCCATGACGACAAGGACCGGCTGGTGGCGCGCGCCTCCAGCACCTGCATGACGCTCAGAGGACCGCAGGGGGAGGGACGCTGAGATGAGCATCCGCGCCATCTTCGGGCTTCAGGTCTTGATGAGCTTCGTCGGCTACATCCTCATCGCGCGCTTCTACGTGGCGCCGCGGCTGTCGGCCCTGCCCCTTCGGGTCGCCCTCATCCCGCTCCTGCTCCTCCACGCCTTCCGCCATCTCGGCATGGTGTTCCTGGTGCCGACCGTGGTGGGGCCCGCCTTGCCGGCGGCCTTCGCGGTGCCCGCCGCCTACGGCGATCTCCTCGCGGCGCTCCTCGCCCTCCTTGCCATCGCGGCCCTGCGCATGGAATGGTCTTCCGCCATCGCCCTCGTCTGGATCTTCAA
Organism: Candidatus Methylomirabilota bacterium; assembly: GCA_036002485.1. Lineage (NCBI taxonomy): Bacteria > Methylomirabilota (SeqCode) > Candidatus Methylomirabilota bacterium. The sequence goes on from DASYTI010000163.1 coordinate 14,040, forward strand.
TGTGGTGGGAACGCTCGATCTCATCAATGCCTTCTATCGAGGGCTACGGAACAATGTGCTACTGGGCGCCGCCTACTACATTCCGACCTTCGCGGTGCCCGCCCTCTTCGTGACCCACGCCATGATCTTCGCCATGCTCATCCGGCGCGCGCGCTGAGGCGCCCGCTCGAATTGCCTCGGGCGTCTCGCCTGTGAAATACTCGGGCGCATGAGCCGCGCCCGCGCCGTCCTCGGCACCGCCTGCGGCACGCATTTCATCCACGACGGCTTCTCCGACATCCTCTACGTTCTCCTGCCCGTGTGGGCGCGCGAGTTCGGCCTCAACTTCGCCCAGGTCGGGCTCCTCCGCACGCTCTACAGCGGGGGCATGGCCGCCTTCCAGATCCCCGCGGGGCTGCTCGCCGAGCGATGGGGCGAGGCGCGGCTCCTCGCGGCGGGCACCGCCGTGACCGCGCTCGGCTTCGTGGCCGCGGGCTTCTCCGGAAGCTTCCTCGCCCTCCTCTGCTGCTTGATCGCGGCCGGCCTCGGCTCGGGTGTGCAGCATCCGCTCTCCTCTTCGCTCGTCTCCGAGGCCTACGAGTCCGGTCGCCGTCGCATCGCCCTCGGCACCTACAACTTCTCCGGCGATCTCGGCAAGGTCGTGGTGCCCGCCTCCGTCGCGGTGGCCGTGCCGTGGATGGGCTGGCGCGGCGCCGTCGAGGCGTATGCGGCGGTGGGATTGCTGGCGGCCGCCGTGGTCCTGGTCCTGCTCTTTCGTCTGGGCGCGGGTTGGGCGCCCGTCATCAGCGCGGACACGCCTCGCGGGGGATCGGACTGGGGCATTCGAGACGTGCGCGGCTTTCAGGCCCTCTCGGCCATCCAGATCATCGACAACTCGACCCGGAGCGGCTTTCTGACCTTCCTTCCCTTCTTGCTGATCGCCAAGGGCTCAACGGTGCAGGCGGTCGGGCTCGCCCTCATGCTGGTCTTCGCGGGCGGCGCGGTGGGCAAGTTCGCCTGCGGGGCGTTGGCCGAGCGTCTCGGCGTGATCCGCACCGTCATCATCACCGAGGTGGCCACGGGCGCGGCCATCCTGATGCTGCTGACCCTACCCCTCGGCCCGTCGCTCATCCTGCTGCCTCCGCTGGGGGTGGCTCTCAACGGCACCTCCTCGGTGCTGTACGGCACCGTGGCCGACCTCGTGACAAGCGACCGGCGCGCGCGGGGCTACGGCATCTTCTACACGCTGGGCGTCGGCGCCTCCGCGCTGGCGCCTTTCGCCTACGGGCTCGTGAGCGACTGGGGTGGTGTGCCGCTGGCCTTGGGCCTGGTGGGCTCCATGGTCTTCCTCACCCTTCCCCTCACCCTCGCGCTTCGCCGCCCGCTCGCCACGGCAACCGTCTGAGGAGGCTGGCGCGATGGAATACCTGCTCGTGAAATTCCCGCGGCCGCGCCGCGTCAAGGTCGACGACGAGTTCAACGGCCGCACGGGCGAGGTCATCGAGCTCGAGGCCGGCAACCACGTCGTCTCCCTCGGTCCGCCGGCCAACTTCACGCCCGACGAGCAGCGCATCGTCCTCAAGAACACGTCCGAGCTGGACCCGCGGGAGATCAGCTTTGAGCTCGACGAGTAGGCGCCCTCGGGCCAGCCTGCTCGCCCTCTGCCTCGTCCTCGCGGGGTGTGCCCACTACGTCGTCAATGACCCGCTGCCCGGGGCGCGGACGGGGGCGGGGTATCGGTTCGACGCCACGGAGACCGCGTCGAACACGAACTCGCTTTTCGTCTGCCTCGTCTTCACCGGAGGCGGCACGCGCGCGGCCGCCCTCTCCTATGGCGTGCTGGACATGCTGCGGAATACGCGGATCGTCTGGAAGGGAGTGGAGAAGAGCCTCCTGCAGGAGGTGGACTGCATCTCGTCCATCTCCGGCGGATCCTTCACGGCCGCATACTATGGTCTCTTCGGGGACCGCATCTTCACGGACTTCCGCTCACGCTTCCTCGACGTGGATGTCGAGGACGCCCTCATCCGTCGCGCCGTGAATCCCCTCAACTGGTTCCGCCTCGCCTCGCCCTACTTCAGCCGGATCGACCTCGCGGCCGAGTACTACCACGAGAAGATCTTCGACAAGCAGCCATTCAGTGCCCTGGCGGGCAACGGAAAGCGCCCCTTCGTCATCCTCAATGCCACCAATCTCGCCAACGGCGAGCGCTTCGAGTTCACCCAGGAGCAGTTCGACTTCCTCGTCTCCGATCTCGCGACCTACCCCGTGGCGCGGGCGGTGGCGGCCTCGTCTGCGTTTCCCTTTCTCCTGAGCCCGCTCTCCCTCAAGAACTATCCGCACCCGGAAGGCTTCACGCTGCCCACGGACTACGAGGAGGGCCTGAAGGACTACGACCACAACCGCCGCCGCTACTACTGGGCGCGCAACCGCGCCCTGTACGTGAACGACAAGGAGCGGCCCTACCTGCACCTGATGGACGGGGGACTGGCCGACAATATCGGGCTGCGGCCCGTCGAGGCGGCCTGGCGCCGGACGAGCGGGTTCATCCGGAAGCTCCTGAGCGACGGCGCCATCGAGAAGTTCGTGATCATCGTCGTCAATGCCCGGCCGGATAGCGGAGACACCATCAGCAAGAAGGAGAGCCCGCCCGGCCTGGGCGTGGTGGCCGTCAAGACCGCGACCATCGCCATGGACAACTACAGCTTCGAGACCATCGAGGTGATGAAGGAGCTGCGCGACATGCGGGAGCGAGCGCAGCGCAACATCGCGGCCTGCCGGCAGCGCCTGGCCGCCTGCCCGACCGCGCCCCCCCTCCCGGGCCTCGCCGCCGACATCGACCCCTACGTGATCGAGGTCAACTTCGAGGCCATTCCCGACCCGGAGCGCCGGAAGTACTTCCTGACCCTCCCCACGAGCTTCACCCTGTCACGGGATCAGGTCGACGCCTTGATCCAGATCGGGCCCGAGCTCCTCCGCGCGGAGCCGGAGTTCAAGGAGCTCATGCGGAGCCTCGGCCAACCGTAACGTCACACCCCCGATCAGAACTTTCAGGGCGTAGGCCAATGCTGGGGCCGTACCTCACGGAGGCCCCGGAAATGGCTGACTTTTCTCATGCAGTGTCGTTGCGGCTTCATCGAACCTGTGCTCCAAGCGGCACCAGGCAGCCCCAATCTGCAAGCAGTGCAAGCAGGAAGACTTGTGCCGTCGCAGTGGTCTTGACGCTGACGCTCGGCGGGCGTCCTGGCGACCTTATTGACACGCCCGTCGTAAACGACGCTACCCGCGTCTGCGGCGGCCCTGGCAGTCAGACTCGATGATCGCTCTCGGATACGTCCGTCGCAGCAAGGAGTCGGGTGCCCGGACGGTCTCCCTCGAGGACCAGCGGGCACGAATAGAGTCCTACTGCGAGGAGCACGGGTGGACGCTTGTCGAGATCTTGGCGGACGATGGCGTGTCGGGCGGCCGCCGAGAGCGCCTCGACCGGTTGGCTGAGCGGGTCAAGGCTACCGGTGCTCGAGCCATCGTGGTGTACCACCTCGATCGATTTGCCAGGGATCTGGCCGCGACCCTGGACTACCTGCGCCGCTTTGCCAAACGCGGGGTGGAGCTTCATGTGGTTGGCCGAGGGCGGGTCGAGGCCGATACCGCCACAGGATTCATCGTTACAGCTGTGGAGGGCCTGGCGGCCGAACACTACCGAAGGGTTATCTCCGAGAAGACGCGGGATGCCCTGGCGCGACTTCGTGCGAAAGGCCGGCGCGTATCGAGATTCGCCCCATACGGCCATCGTCTAGCCGCGGGTGGCCGCTTAGTCGCGCACCCGAAGGAGCAGGCTCTACTTCACCAGATCGAAGGATTGCGGCGTCAAGGCCTTTCGCTCCGGGCCATTTCGCGCTCGCTGGCTGGTCGGGGCACCCTAGCCCGGAACGGGCGGCCATTCGGTCCCTCAACCCTTCTGGGCATCGTTCGCAACCGGAGGCTTACGAACGCTAAGGACGTGCCTTGAACGGGGTAGAGTGAGAAGCGAGCGCGGTCGTGTACAGGTCCGGCGGCGCCATGTCCTGGGGCTGCTACCGCAGCAGGGCACGCAATCGACGCTCGCCGTCAACTCGCCCGTGAAATTCGGGACACGAGGAGACATGCGCCTGCGCCGCCGTCATAGTCTCCACGTCAAGCTCGCCATCCACGAAGGCCTGCAGCCACGGCTCGAACTCTCGGCAGATCATCGGGATTCCTCGCTGTAGCCATGCGCGCGTGCCAGCGTCCGAAGCTCCGTGCGGAGGAGCTGCCGGGCGCGGGATCGCCGCGACATCACCGTGCCGATCGGGCAGTTCAGGACCTGAGCGATCTCCTTGTAGGTGAACCCCTCGAAATCAGCCAGCGCCATCACCTGTTGGAAGGCCGGAGACAGACTCTTGAGAGCCCGCTCCACATCCACGTGAAATACCGTGGCCCAGCTGCACATCGTCGCGGCGATGGATCCGGAGACGCCCCAGAATCACCTCAACCTGGCCTTGAGCTTCTTGAACGCCGGGCGCGCGGACTCGGCTCGAATCGTTCTTCAAGAGACCGTGCGCCGCTGGCCCAACTACACGGCGGCGCAGAACGCGATGAAGCGGCATTCCGGAGGGTAAACTTCACGGCGTGGAGGCGCCCCCGTTCGTCCTCTTCGGCTTCGATCACGTCGCAGCCATCCTCATCACCGGAATCGTCGCCGCGGGGCTCTCGCTCGCGGTGCGATCCAATCCCGACGGCGCGATCGCCCGCGCGCTGCGGATCGGAATCGCGGGGATCGTGGCCGCCGCGATCATCATCGGCATGGTGCGCGACGGGCTCCGGGGCCGGCTTTCCGTATGGGACTGGGTCCCCCTCAACCTCTGCGACTTCGAGATCGTGCTCGCCGTCTTCGCGCTCCTGACCCGGCGACAGGCGGCGTACGAGATCTTCTACTTCTGGGCGCTCGCGGGAACGCTCATCGCGATGATCACACCCGAGATCACGAGAGGATTCCCGAGCCGGGAATTCATTTCCTTCTTCGCATTCCACGGCGCCGTCGTGGCGACGGCGCTCTTCATGACGTGGGGATTAAAAATGCGCCCCCGGGCGGGGGCGCATTGGCGGGTCTTCCTATGGACGAACGTTTACGCGGCCGCCGCGGTGGCCGTGAATCTCATCTTCGGGAGAAACTTCCTCTACCTCTGCGAGAAGCCGAGCGGGTTCAGCGTGCTCGACTGGTTCGGCCCCTGGCCGGTCTACATCGTCGCGGCCGAGGTCCTCGCGCTGGCCCTCTTTTACCTGCTCAGCCTGCCGTTCCGAGACCAGCAGCCTACGCGCACCCGCTCGTAGCGCCGCAGTTCAGGCACGAGTAGCACGCTCCACGGCGGACCATGATCGAGCCGCACTCGGTGCAGGGAGGCGCATCGGGCTGGGTCACGAAGGACCGATCGTCCGCCCCCTCGCCCTTGCCGTGCCCGTTCGCACCGCCGTTGATCAGCTTGAGCTGCACTTCCGCTGTGCCTACGGCTCCTAGGGCGGCCAGCGTCCGAGTCTGACCCCCTGCTCTGGCAGCACCTCTTCTGGATCTTCGGTCACCCCGAGGTCTACATCCTGATCCTGCCGGCCATGGGCATCGTCTCAGAGGTGATCCCCACGTTCGCCGCGCTGAATTATCCGGGCTAGACTCCCGCCCGCAACACGACGTTGAGCTGGTTCCCTCCAGATGAACGGACTCCGTAGAGCGCTACGCTGCTCAGAGGGAAGTAGTAGTCCCAGTTCGTGCTCGCGAAGTGCACCTGACC
>DASYTI010000164.1 GCA_036002485.1 Candidatus Methylomirabilota bacterium
GAGGAGGTAGTCGAGAGCGAAAGAGATCCACGTGACGGGCATGTAGTGGCCCATGTGGGCCGTGGTGAACATCCATCGGAGATTGTCCAGGCCCAGGCCCCGGTACGCGAGATTCTGGCGCAGGGTCGAATCGTCGTCCCAATCGACGAAGGCATTGTCGAAGACTGGCGCGAAGGCGAGGAAGGTGGCCGCGGCCACCACGAGCGCCCCCGTCCATTCGGGCCAGGCGGCGGCAAGGCGGGTGTCCCACGAGACGGCGGGGGCGCCCGTGCGCGCCCCCGCTCGAGTCTTTCCCCCGGACGGCCGGCGGCGGGGCCGGGTCACGTGCACACCGTCGCGTGGCCTCGAGGGACCGGCCTAGTGACCGTGGTGCAGGAAGGGCAGTTGGAACAGCAGCGCGTAGCCGTTGAGGGTCAGGGTGGCGCCAATGAGAGCCAGGAGCACGCTGAAGAAGAAGATGGGGCGCGAGCGGGACAGGATGGACACCGAGGACATCACGATGGCGATCTGGAGAAACACCTCGGCCACATCGAAGTAGGGATCTTTTGTCTGGAAGCGATCGCGCGCCGCCTCCAGGCGCTTGGCCGCCTGCTCGATCTCCTTCTTCTCCGCGCCGAAGCGCTTCTCTTCCTCGTCGTACTTCCGGAGCAGCGCCTCGAGCTTCTCGCGCGCCTCGGGGCGCAGGGAGGGGCCGCGCTCGATGAGATCGGCCTCCAGACGCATCTTCTGGCTCCGGTATTGATGCTCGCGGATGACCTTGGCCTGATAGAAGGCCCATTGATCAGACGACTGCTGCTGGGCGAGGAGCATCTCCTTGGTGGCGTTGTTGCCCCCGAGTCCGGCGAGGGCGAGCATTACGGCAAAGACGGCCGTGACGAGCGCCACCCGCCGGCCGAAGCTGCTCTCGGCCTTCTCCTGGATCTCCTCAGGATTCGGCAGCTCTACTTCAGGCATGTCGTTGCGGCCGCCTGCGGTTCAGAAAGGGCCCAGATGCGAGGCGGCGCCCGAAGGCTGCATGCGAGGCGTACTCTCTGTACGTTGAGCATGCAGCCGAGGGCGCCAACGAAGCAGATGGGCCCTTTCTGGACCGCCGGGCTAGTGGTCCGCGTTCTGCTTGCCCATCTCTTCCTTCATGGCCGAACGACCCGCCTCGAAGGCCGAGAGCAGCCGGTTCCGCTGCTCCTCGATGTACCCACGGCCCTTGTCGAGGAGATCGCCCGCCCGGCCCTGAGCCTCCTCCGCCACCTCTTGCGCCTTCTTGAACCATTCCTGGCCGTGCTCGCTCAGGAGCTCGCGCGTCTCCGTGCCGCTCTTGGGAGTGAGCAGGAGCGCCGCGGCTGCCCCCGCCACCGCGCCGAGGAAAAACCAGCCCAGGTAACCTGCCGCATCGCCGCCACGTTCATCCGCCATGACCGCTGTCCTCCTCGCCTCCTATTTCGTGAGCCGCGAGAGAAAAACGCTGAGACCCGTCTTGGCGCCCGAAGCCACCCCCGTGATGCCGCGCAATGAGGTCAGGCTATTGGCCACCCCCACGATCCGCGCGACTTTGAGCGAGAGATCTTCCACGCGGGCCAAGATGCCGTTGAGCCGCTGAATGCTCCCGCTGGCCGTCTGCGACACCGCGCGCAGGTCCCCCGCCAGACCTTCGATCTGGCTGGCCAGGGGACGGATCTCGCGCTCGACCAGCTGCAGGACGATCTCGGCCCGCGCGGCCGTCCGCTTGAAACTGAGGAGTGTCGTCACGATGACCACGGTGAGAACCACGGCACAGAGCACCAGCACGGTCTGGGCCACGGGCGTCATAGGCGCGAAGTATGGCAGAGGTGCCAAGGCCAGTCAAACGAAGTGTGGAAAAGCTCCCGCATTCATTGACTTTCCCGGAGCTCGGCCCCTATACTGCCCGCAGGTCTCTCGTGCGCCCGATCCCGCGCGCCTCAAGGAGCCTGCTCCCATGTCCCTCCAGGATCGCTTCGAAGAGCTCCACCGTCGGAACGAGGCCGCCGAGCTTGGCGGCGGCGTGGAGCGCATCGAGCGCCAGCACAAGGCCGGGAAGAAGACGGCCCGCGAGCGCCTCGAGCTCCTCCTGGACAAGGGCTCGTTCGGCGAGGTGGACAGGCTGGTGGTGCACCAGAGCCAGGACTTCGGCATGGAGGCTCAGCGAATTCCCGGCGACGGCGTGGTCACCGGCTCGGGTCGGATCCATGGCCGCCCCGTTTTCGTCTTCGCCCAGGACTTCACCGTCTTCGGTGGCTCGCTCTCCGAGGCCTACGCGCGCAAGATCTGCAAGATCATGGACCTCGCCATGAAGGCGGGCGTGCCGGTGATCGGGCTCAATGACTCAGGGGGGGCGCGAATCCAGGAGGGCGTGGTCTCGCTGGCCGGATACGCCGACATCTTCCTGCGCAATACGCTGGCCTCGGGGGTGGTGCCGCAGATCTCGGCCGTCATGGGTCCCTGCGCGGGCGGCGCCGTATATTCTCCGGCCATCACGGACTTCGTCTTCATGGTCAAGCATTCCTCGTACATGTTCGTGACGGGCCCCGACGTCATCAAGGCCGTCACCCACGAGGAGGTCTCCTTCGAAGAGCTGGGGGGCGCCTCGACCCACGGGACGACGTCCGGGGTCGCCCACTTCGCGGCGGAAGGCGAAGACGAGTGTCTGGCCCTCATCCGCGAGCTCATGACCTTTTTGCCGCAGAACAATACCGAAGACCCCCCCGTCCGGCCGACCACCGATCCGGCCGACCGCGCGGACGAGGATTTGCAGACGGTGGTGCCCGACCTGCCGAACCGGCCCTATGACATCAAGGCCATCGTTCGTCCCGTGCTCGACGAGCGCTATTTCTTCGAGGTGCAGGGGGACTACGCGCCCAATATCGTCATCGGGTTCGGGCGACTGAATGGCCGGCCCGTGGGGATCGTGGCCAACCAGCCCGCGCACCTGGCCGGCTGCCTCGACATCAGTGCCTCGCTCAAGGCCGCGCGCTTCGTGCGCTTCTGCGACTGCTTCAATATCCCCCTCGTGACCTTCGTGGACGTCCCGGGCTTCCTGCCGGGAACCGCGCAGGAGTTCGGCGGCATCATCAAGCACGGGGCCAAGCTGCTGTATGCCTACTGCGAGGCGACGGTGCCCAAGCTCACCGTGATCACGCGCAAGGCCTATGGCGGCGCCTATGATGTCATGTCCTCCAAGCACATCCGGGGCGATGTCAACCTGGCCTATCCCACGGCGGAGATCGCGGTCATGGGGCCGGACGGCGCCGTGAACATCCTGTACCGGCGCGAGATGGACGCGGCCCCGGACGCGGCCTCATTCAAGGAGGAAAAGACCCGCGAGTACCGCGAGAAGTTCGCGAACCCCTATGTGGCCGCCGAGCGCGGCTACGTGGACGAGGTGATCGAGCCGAGGGACACGCGGCGGCGGCTCATCCAGGCCCTCGAGGTCCTGCACACCAAGCGCGATGCCAACCCGCCGCGCAAGCACGGGAATATTCCGCTATGACGCCCGAAGAGAAGAAGCAGCTCCCCGAAGGCAAGAAGCTCGAGGACGCGCGGCGCGCGTGGGAGGCCCGGACGCTCAAGCCCGCCCTCGACAAGACGCCCGATCGACCCAGCCTCTTCGCGGGCTCCGACGGCGCGCCCATGGAGCGGCTCTTCACCCCGGAGCACACGGCCGCTCAGGACTACGTCCGCGATCTCGGCTTTCCCGGCGAGTTCCCGTATACCCGGGGCGTCCAGCCGACCATGTTCCGTGGCCGACTCTGGACCATGCGCCAGTATGCGGGCTTCGGCTCCGCGGCCGAGACCAATCAGCGCTACCGCTACCTGCTCGGGCAGGGGCAGACTGGGCTTTCCGTCGCCTTCGACCTGCCCACGCAAATGGGCTACGACGCGGACCACGCCATGGCCCGGAGCGAGGTCGGCAAGGTCGGCGTCTCCATCGGGAGCGTGGAGGACATGGCGGAGCTCTTCGCGGGCATCCCCCTCGACCGCGTCTCGACGTCGATGACCATCAATGCCACGGCCGCCATCCTGCTCTGCCTGTACATCGCGGTGGCCGAGGGGCAGGGGATCCCCGCCGAGCAGCTCTCGGGAACGGTGCAGAACGACATCCTGAAGGAATACATCGCGCGCGGCACGTACATCTATCCCCCAGGCCCCTCCATGCGGCTCGTCACCGACATGTTCGCCTTCTGCAAGGACCGGGTGCCGCGCTGGAACACGATTTCGATTTCGGGCTACCACGTGCGCGAGGCGGGGTGCACGGCCGCGCAGGAAGTGGGCTTCACCCTCGCCAATGCCGTCGCCTATGTCACGGCGGCCCAGGCGGCGGGGCTTCGCGTGGACGAGTTCGCCCCGCAGCTGTCCTTCTTCTTCAACGCGCACAACCACCTCCTGGAGGAGATCGCGAAGTTCCGGGCGGCGCGCCGCCTGTGGGCACGCCTCATGACCGAGCGCTTCGGGGCCCGCGATCCGCGCTCGGGCATGCTGCGCTTCCACGCCCAGACGGCCGGGAGCATGCTCACGGCCCAGCAGCCCGAGAACAATATCGTCCGCGTCACCGTGCAAGCCCTCGCCGCGATTCTCGGCGGCTGCCAGTCGCTCCACACCAACTCCATGGACGAGGCGCTGGCCCTGCCCACGGAAAGCGCGGTGCGGACGGCGTTGCGCACCCAGCAGGTTCTGGCCTGCGAGTCGGGGGTGGCCGACACCGTGGATCCGCTGGGCGGCTCCTTCGCCGTGGAGGCGCTCACGCGGCGCATCGAGGAGGAGGCGGAAACCTATATCGCCAAGATCGACGGACTCGGCGGCTCCGTCAGCGCCATCGCCTTCATGCAGCGCGAGATCCAGGAGTCGGCCTACCGCTACCAACAGGAGATCGAGTCCAAGGCGCGCATCGTGGTGGGCGTCAATGACTTCGTCATGGACGAAGCGCCGCCCGGTCATCTCTTCGAAGTCAACCCGGCCGTGGGCCAGGCCATGGCCGAGCGCATCGGGCGCCTGAGAGCCGCCCGCGACGCGGCGGCCGCCGCGCGGGCCCTCGAGGCCATAGACCGGGCCGCGCGCGGACGGGACAACTTGATGCCGCTCATCCTTGCCGCGGTGCAGGCGCGGGTGACCCTCGGCGAGATCTGCGACACCCTGCGGGCCGTCTTCGGTGTCCACCAGCCGTCCGTTGTCTTTTAGGACCCTCACCCCGGCCCTCTCCCTGGAAGGGAGAGGAAGTTCGCTTTCTCAATCCCTCTCCCCTGGAGGGGGAGAGGGCAGGGTGAGGGGGTGGGTGACGACGGCACTCACCTTGCTCCTCATCACAACCATCGCGACACCGGCGCACGCCGGGGTCGCCGACCAGGTCGGCGCGACCTTTGGGCTCATGCTCCAGGACGTGGTCAGCGCCTTCCCGCCCGTCGAGGGCGTCGTCGTCCAGGTGGATGGCGAACATCTCTACATGGATCTGGCCAGGAAGAAGGGCGTGCTGCTCGGCCAGGAGTTCTCTGTCTTCCGCAAGGGAGAGGAATTCCGGCATCCGTTCAATGGCAAGGTCCTCGGCCGGTACGAGGAGATTCTGGGTTACGCGCAGGTGCAGCGCGTGGAGGAGGGCTTCTCGGAGGCGCTCTTCGTGCCCGTCGAGGGGAAGAACAGGCCCAAGCCCGAGGACGGCGTGCGCATCACGCGGGGCCGGATCAGGGTCGCGGTGGCCCCGCCCACCGATCTCACCTCGAAGCAGGCGGACTTGAGGCGCGTGGCCTTCATGTTGGCCCTGGCCATGGACCAGACCAAGCGCTTTCTGAGCGTGGACCCCAGCCAGGTCAGCGAGGTTCTCCTCAACAGCAAGACCCGCTCCGAGGAGCTCCTGGTGCGCCCGGAGCGCGCCGTGGCCCTCGGGAAGCCGCTCGAGGTGACGGGCTGGCTCGTTCCCGTCCTCCTGGAGCGGCGCGGCGTGACCTACCTCGATGTCACCTGGGTCTCGGCCGTCACGGGGGCGGCGCTCTTCTCGCGGCGGATGGCCATCACGCGCGCGGAAGGGACGGGCGAGCAGCGCTTCCCGTGGGAGCCCCGGGCCGAGGATTGAGCCTGTCGAATCTGCTATGCTCAGGGCCCCTATGAGCCTCGCCGCGCGGTGGCGCCTCGTCAATGTCCTCGTGGTCGTCGCCGTCACTCTGAGTGCCTG
>DASYTI010000165.1 GCA_036002485.1 Candidatus Methylomirabilota bacterium
CCATAGTCCCACTCGAGGAGATCGTCGGAGGGCTGGGCCACGTCGCCGTAGCCGGCGAGCCCGCACGTATCCGCGGCGCGGGAGAGCGGGCTGGTCAAGACGAGGGCGAAGGCGCGCCCGGCGAGATATCGGCCCAGGGCCTGCGCCTGACGGATGCCGGCGTCGGTGAGGGGAATATCAGTGCGGCCGGTGTGCTGCCCGCTCGCGCTCCACTCCGTCTCGCCGTGGCGGATGAGCCAGAGCTCCGGGCGCCGCTCGGCGGGGGTGGCGCTGCTCATGGGTCGCGGTGATAGTACCAGCGATGAAGGCGGGCCGGCGCCACGCCCCACATATAAAGGAAGCGCAGGGCCCACATCAGCGCCATGGTCCGGAGCGCCCCTTCCCGCTGCCACTTGCGCGCCGCCGTGGTGACGCGCGAGCGGAGCGCCACCACCCGCCCGCGACGCTTGAGGCGCCGGGTGAGCTCGACATCTTCCATGAGGGGGATCTCGGCATAGCCGCCCAGGCTCTCGAAGACATCGCGGCGCACGAAGATGGCCTGATCGCCCGTCGAGATCCCGCTCCGGCGCGAGCGCAGGTTCATGAAGAAGGCGATCATCGAAAGGACCGGCCGAGGGCTGTCGAAGCGCACGTCGAATCGCCCGCCCACCACGGCGGGGTCGGCGAGGGCCACGTGCACGGCCTCGAGCGCGCCATCGGGCAGTCGCGTGTCGGCGTGAAGGAAGAGGAGGATATGCCCGTGCGCGGCGCGAGCGCCCGCATTCATCTGGATGGCTCGACCGCGCGCGCTCGCGAGCGCCGCCACGCCGGGGACCCGGCGGGCCACCTTCATGGTGCCGTCGCGGCTGCCCCCATCCACCACCACGATCTCCGCCTCGGGAAAGCGCGCGCGGAGATCAGGCAGGAGTCGCTCGAGGTTCGGCGCCTCCTCGAGGGCGGGGATGATGATGCTGAGGGGGACGGGCCGCGTTGCGCGGACCTCAGCGGCTCCGCGCCGTGTCGTTCAGGCTCCAGTCGTAGTCGAGATAGCTGAGTCCCGTGTCCTCGAGCCGGGCCAGCCTGGCCCCGAGGCCGGGCTCCGCCCGTGTCCGGATGAAGGCGGCCACGCCCCCGGCTGCCGCGAAGTCTCCGGCAAACCACTTGAAGATCGACGAGACGCGCGCGGTCTTGCCGTCGCTTCCCGCCTGCAATCCCTTGGTGGGATTCGAGAGAAAGGCGGCCGTCTGCTCGTCGAGCTGCGCCTCGAGCCGCGCGGCCTCGTAGGGCTGGGGCCGGAGGTCCGGGCAGGAGAGCGAGGCGCACACGATGGCGAAATGCACGCGGGGATCCCTGAAGGTCTTGCGGAGGATGCCGTGCTCGATCTCGTCGAGGGCATAGGCCGTTCCCCCGACCATGCCGATCTTCTTCTTCCAGATGGGGGAGAGAAGGCTGCCGCCGTCGCGAATGCTCGGGGTCGGGTAGCGGTCGAGCACCGCCTTGAGAGCGAGAAGATTGTAGGCATTGGTCCACAGGGCGAGGCGGGCGACGTCGCTCGGGAGCGCCTCCGGCCTCGTCTCGGCCAGGGCGGCCAGCGCCTGAGCGTAGGCGGGATCGGCCTTCACGGCGCGGTAGTCCACGAGGTTGAGCGTGATGCCGCTGATCGTACCCGGGCGGACATGGACCCTCAGCAGCTTCGCGTAGGCGTCCGCGTCGGCCGCGTGGGCGAGCGCCGCGGCACCGAGCACGATGACGTCGAGCAGTATGGCGATGATCCCCGCCTTGAGAAGGTCGCCCGCGAGCTTGCTCCGGCGTTGCAGCCAGCGCGGGACCAGCGAGAGGAGGACGAGCAGCACTCCCGCGACCGCGAGATACCCGAGCGTGCGCCTGATCTCGCCCCGTCCCTCGGAAAGCGCGCCCCCCGCGAAGGTGAAGGCTGCCGTGCCGGGCAGCATGCAGATGGAGGAGGTAATGGCATAGGGCCAGAAGCCGATGCGGGTGAGACCGTACGCGTAGTTCTGCAGGTTGAACGGGAAGATCGGCACGAGGCGCGTGAGCATGACGATGCGCCAGCCGTGCTCGGCCACCTGCCCGTCCATCCGGGCGAGGCGCGGGCTCCGCTGCACCCAGCGCTCCACCGTGCTGCGCACGCCGTAACGCGCGACCAGGAAGGACAACGCCGCGCCGATGGTGGCGGCGATCCATACGTAGAGGGTGCCCCAGGCGGGGCCGAAGGCCACGCCGCCCAGCACCGTGATGGGCAGACCGGGCACGAAGAAGACCACGGCGAGGACGTAGCCGGCCATGAACACGACCGGCGCGAGGGCGCCAAAGCCCCCTATCCACTGCTTGAGCCTGGCCACGTTCTCGAGACGGATCACCTCGCCCAGCCCGAGGGCCCGCGCCACGATGATGCCCGTGGCGACCACCGCCACGATGAGCACGGGCCGGGTCCATCGGCTCATCGCGTCCACCGGAGCCAGGCGGCGAAGAGCCGCCGCACCGCGGGGGTGAGGCGCGTGCGGTTGTACAGGTCGCCGGTCTGGCGGATGGCCTCGGCCTGGGTCGGATAGGGATGGATGACCGAGGCCAGCCGCCCGAGCCCTATGCCCGCCGTCATGGCCAGCGTCAGCTCGTTGATCATCTCGCCGGCATGCCGGGCCACGATGGTGGCGCCCATGATCCTGTCGGTGCCCCGGCGCACGTGCACCTTCACGAACCCCTCCTCCTCGCCGTCCGCGACGGCGCGGTCGACCTCGGCGAAGGCTCGCAAATAGGTGTCCACGGCCACGCCGCGCTGCTCGGCATCCCGCGCGTAGAGGCCGACGTGCGCGATCTCGGGGTCGGTATAGGTGCACCAGGGAATCGTGAGGGCCGAATGTTTCTTGCGTCCGAGGAACAGCGCGTTCTGGATCACCACCCGGGCCGCCGCGTCGGCCGCGTGGGTGAACTTTTCCGGCATGCAGATGTCGCCGGCGGCATAGATGCGCGGATTGGTCGTCTGCAGGCGGTCGTTGACCTGGACGCCGTCCCGCCCGTCATGGGCGACGCCGACGGCCTCGAGGCCGAGACCGTCCACGTTGGGGACGCGCCCGGCGCCCACCAGGATCTCGTCCACCTCGACCCGCGTCGGCCCCGTCGGCGCCGTCGCGTGCAAGACCTTGCCCCCGCCCGCGCGCTCGACACGCTCGACCTTGGCGTCGAGGACCAGGCGGATGCCTTCGTCCACGAAGGCGCGCTGGAGGATCTCCGCCGCATCCGCGTCTTCGCGGTTCAAGATGTGCCCGCCCGTGTGAATGAGCGTGACCTCCGAGCCCAGGCGCCGGAAGGCCTGGGCCAGCTCGCAGCCGATAGGCCCGGCTCCGATGACGGCCAGGCGCGCGGGACGCTGCGTCAGCTCGAACACGTTCTCGTTGGTGAGAAACCCCGCCGCGCGAAGGCCGGGCACCTCCGGGTGATGAGCCCGCGCGCCGGTGGCGATGACGGCCTTCTTGAACCGCAAGGGCGTGCCGTTCACCTCCACCGTGTCGGGTCCGGTGAAGCGCCCGTCGCCGAGGAAGACGTCGACCCCGAGCCCGCGGAAGCGCTCGACCGAGTCGTGGTGGCTGATCCGCGCCCGTACTCGCCGCATCCGCTCCATGACGGCGCTGAAGTCAGCCTCCACGGGCCCGCCCACGCGCACGCCGAGGGAGGCGGCCAGGCGCACCTCGCCTATCACGCGCGAGGAGCGGATGACGCACTTGGACGGCACGCAGCCGACATTGAGACAATCGCCGCCCAGCAGGTGCCGCTCGATCAGGGCCACTCGCGCGCCCAGTCCGGCCGCGCCCGCCGCGGTCACCAGCCCGGCCGTGCCCGCGCCAATGACGACCAGGTTGTAGCGCGGGGCCGGGCTCGGCGGCCGCCAGTCGGGCGGGTGGACCTGGGCGATCAGCTCGGCGTTGTAGGCGTCCCGGGGAAGAACTTCCACCATTGGCGGCATCAGGGCCCTCAGAACTTGCCGCGCGAGCGCTCCTTGGAGGGGAGGTTCTCGAGACAGGTCGTCCACCACCCGGTTCGCACCGTCTCGGCGAACTCGGGGGGCAGCCCTTCCTGCTCCATCTGGCGGGCGAGCGTCTCGTAGTCATAGTGCACGGGCACGAACTCGACCGAGAGGTCCGGCCCGGCCGTCAGCACCGTGTACCAGACATTGCTCGAGCCGTCGTTTTCGGGGCGGCCGATCACCCCGACATTGACGGCATGCGTGCCGTCGGGCATGGCGCGGTGCCACTTGATGCCCGTGTGGGTGCAGAGGAGGACGTCGGCCTCCCCCTCGCGAAGAAACCGCTTGAGCAGACCCGTGGGCGTCGCCGACTCCCACAGGAACTCGTTGATGACCCGCGGAGACCCGTGGCTCATGAGCACGCGGTGTCGGCCGACCCGGAGGCGCCGGTGAGCGGGCAGGCCGCCGAGCCACCGCTTGTTCTCCGTCGCGGTCTTCGCGAAGGTGTACTCATAGCTGATCCGCGCGAAGTGATTGTCGCGCGGATCGGTGTAGCCGCAGCCGCAATCGGTCTTGCCCTGAGCGAGCGACTCGTCGTAGTTGCCCCGGATGGCGAGCACGCCCGCGTCGCGGAGAAGGGGAAACACTCGATCGGGATGCGGCCCGAAGCCGCCCATGTCGCCGAGGCAGAACACGGCCTCGACGGCGCGCCGGCGCGCGTCCTCGAGCATGGCCTCGAGGGCGAGGGCGTTGTTGTAGACGCCGCCGAAGACGGCGATGCGCCGAAACTCTTCTAGCCGTTCTTGCACGTCATCCCCGTCTGCACGCAGGTGACGCAGGCCGGATGGTAGAGCGGCGCATCCACGAAGGACTCCTCGAGCCCGCCCTCGGACAGCCGCGCGCCCGGCAGCCCCGCGAGGATGGGGCAGGCATACACGCCGCCCTCCCCGACCACCCGCGACTCGGAGCACTGGAGCAGGCCGCGATCGAAGTGGGCGAGGTCCGTCTCGGTGAGCCGCGGATCACCCTCTCGCCCCAGTCGGCCCAGGGCGAAGACGGGCATGATCTTCACCCTCGGCTTCTCGATACCTCGCCCCGTGAGAAAGTCCCGGAAGCGCTCGTACCTCCCCGGCCCCGCGTGCTCGGCGCTCGTGAATTCGGTCGCCGTCACGATGGGCAGCAGGCCGCGGTCGTTGAGCCGGGTGATGGCGCCCATGGCCTTCGAGAACGAGCCGGCCCCGCGCACCCTGTCGTTCTTGTCGGAGTCAGTGTCGTCGAGGCTGACCCGGATCTCGAGGGAGTAGGAGGCGCGCCGGGCCAGGGCGGCGAGCGCATCGGCCATGGCCTCATCGATGAGTGTGCCATTGGTGAGCACGGTGGTCGGCGCCACGTCCAGCGCCTCCTCCAGAAGGGCCACCATCTCGCCGTGGAGGAACGGCTCGCCCCCCGTGAAATAGATCTCCTTCACGCCCAGGTCCTCGGCCTCGCGGATGGCGCGCCGCGCGACGTCGGGGTGCACGGGCTTGAGCCACGCCTCCCCGGGGCCACTGGCATTGATGCAGTGGACGCACTCGAGGTTGCACCACGTTCCCGTGATCTGGATCCAGAGCGTGGAGAGCCGCAGGAAGGGCGCTCGAGGGGCGTCCGCGGGCACGGGGGTCCAGTTGATCACGGGCAGGCTCATCGGTCCCTTCATGTCCCGTCCTTGGATGCGGTCACGTGCCCACGAGGTGCGCGCCGGCCCGAGCTTGCCAGGCCCCTCATCGGTCAGACGAAGATGCTGTCCGGCATGAAGGCCGAGACGATCCAGTTGGGCGCGTCCACGATCTCGCTGATCTTCAGGTCGGCGGCCACGCTGCAGACGATATAGGCCTCTTCCCGGGAGAAGCCGCGCTCCGTCACGAGATGGTCGATCATGTGGCGCACGGCCTGCTGGGCGGCCGCGAAGAGATCGGGCCCATGCGCGGTCGTGGCATACCACGGCGCGGTATTCGTTCCCGTGGCCAGCGGGCGCGTCGTGCGCAGCTGAGGCTCGGGCAGGCGGCGGCCGGGCTGGAGCCCGAATCGGAGCGTCACCTGCGCCCGCATCTCGACGGCGGTGACGCACACCTCGCCGTCCCCCTGCGCCGCGTGCCCATCGCCGACGCTGAAGAGCGCGCCCTCGACCCAGACGGGCAGGTAGAGCGTCGAGCCCTTCGTGAGTTGCTTGATGTCCATGTTGCCGCCGTTCTTCCGCGGCGGCATAGTGCTGTGTCCGCCCGCCTCGTCGAGGGCCGTGCCCATCACGCCCGGGAAGGCCTCGATGGGGACGGCCACCCGCTTGTCCATGCGGGCATGCGTCGCGTCGGAAAGGTCCCAGATCTGGAGAAACGGCTTGGCGAAATCGGACTCGGGCAAGAGCCCGCGCCCCGGCCGTATCGACGTCCAGCCGAAATCCGCTCCCGGGCGCATGTCGAGCACCTCGACGACGAGCACGTCACCCGGACGCGCGCCCTTGACGCGCACTGGTCCGGTCAGGGGATGCCCCCGAAACGGCCCCCGACCGATCACATCGGCGTGCGTCGAGCGGCGGGAGTAGTAGCCGTCCGCCGCGTCGCGGGTCCGGAACGCGACGGTGTCGCCTGGCTCGATCTCGAGCCGGGGTTCGATGCCGTTGTTCCATTCGTAATGGACCGTGGAGTCATCGAGCTCGTGCATACTAGCCGGCGATGGCATGGGTCTGTTACCTCCTCCAGTGCGGGGATGGCTCCCTCTATGCCGGCGCCACCTCGGATCTCTCACGGCGCCTGGCCCAGCACGCCCGCGGGCGCGCGTCGAAGTATACACGGGCGCGGCTGCCCGTCAGGCTACGCTATGTGGAGCGCAAGCGCGACCGCGGCGCCGCCCTCCGGCGCGAGGCGGAGATCAAGCAGCTGACCCGTACCGCCAAGCTCGCGCTGGTCCGGCGCCGGCGGTAGTATCCTCCCGCCCATGGCCTTCTCCGCCGAGCTCTGGCGCAGCATCGAGCCGATCTATGCCGAGATCCTCGCCCACCCCTTCGTCCGCGGCTTGACGGACGGCTCGCTCCCTCGGGACGCCTTCCGCTTCTACGCGGTGCAGGACGCGCTCTACCTCCGCGACTTCGCGCGGGCGCTCTCCCTGGCCGCCGCGCGCGCCCCCCGGGACGAGTGGATCATCATGTTCAACGAGCACGCGGCGGGCGCCCTCAAGGTGGAGCGCTCGCTGCACGAGAGCTTCTTCGCCGAGTGGGGGCTCACGGCGGAGGCGGTGGCGGCCACGCCCATGGCGCCGACCAACCAGGCCTACACGAGCTATCTGCTCTCCACGGCGTACGGCGCGCCATTTCACGAGGCGGTGGCGGCGCTCCTCCCCTGCTACTGGATCTACTGGGAGGTCGGCAAGGCCCTCGAGCGCTCGGGCTCGAAGGACGTGCTCTACGCGCGATGGATCGGCACCTACGCCTCCGAGGAGTTCGGCGGGCTCGTCCGCCTCGTCATCGCCTGCCTCGATGAGATGGCGGCGGGACTGGGCCCGCGCGAACGCCAGCTCATGAGCCGCCACTTCGTCGCCACCAGCCGCTACGAGTGGATGTTTTGGGATATGGGCTGGCGCAAGGAATCGTGGCCCGTATAAGGCGATGCTCAATTGACCAGTCCAAGGACCATGAGGTAGACTCCCGCGCATGGCAAAGAAGAAAGTGGCCAAGAAGACCGCGAAGAAGCCGGTGGCGAAGAAGGCAGGAGTCAAGAAGGCGTCGGCCCGGAAGCCGGCGGCCAAGGCCGCCTCCAGGAAGGCCGAGGCGTACACGCCCAAGCCCGTCGAGGGCATAGGCTGGGCGCCCTTCCGCTATCCTCTCCCGCTGATCTAGGCGCCGGGCGGCTGCTCGCGCCGCTCACGCAGCGCGCGGTAAGCTGTCGGCCTATGAGGCGCCTGGCCCGACTGGGGGTAGTGCTTTCGCTCGTCACGGTCGCCGCCGGCTGCTCGGTCATGGAGCGGGCCCGTGGCAGCTGGTGGGAGCTCTCCCGCGAGCCCTCCGGCCAGGCGCCTGATCCCGCCACGACGAAGGACGCGGTCGTCCAGGTCTATGCGGCACGCGCCGTCGGCTGGCGCGGGCTCCTTGCCGTCCATACCTGGATAGCCCTCAAGGCTTCCGGTGCCTCGGCCTATACGAGGTATGAGGTCATGGGCTGGGGCGTCAGTCGAGGGGGGCCGGCCCTTCGCGTGGATCGCACGGGCCCCGACAATGACTGGTTCGGCAGCCGGCCCTATCTCCTGGTCGATCTCCGCGGGCCCGAGGCCGATGCCGCTATCGAGAAGGTCCAGGCCGCCGTCGCCGCCTATCCCTACCGCGATTCGTACCGGACCTGGCCGGGACCCAATAGCAATACCTTCACTGCCTATGTCGCCCGCGCCGTGCCCGAGCTGCGCCTCGACCTGCCGCCAACGGCGATCGGCAAGGACTATCTCCCCGGCGGAGAGCCCGTCGCGCTGGCGCCGAGCGGAACCGGGCTCCAGGTCTCGGTCTTCGGCCTGCTCGGCGTGTTGGCGGCCTGGGAGGAGGGTGTGGAGGTCAATGTCCTCGGCCTGACCTTCGGGGTGGCGGTGAAACGTCCGGCCCTCAAGCTCCCCGCCGTCGGCCGGGTGGGCATGCCCTAGCCTGGACTATTTGCGAGACAACGCCGCCCTCACCCAGCCCTCTCCCTCTCCGAGGGAGAGGGATTCATTTAATCCCTCGCCCCCGTAGGGGGAGAGGGCAGGGTGAAGGGGAGGCGAGGATGCAGTACGCGCGCTGAATAGTTCGGGCTAGCGAGCGGGGATTTGTCTGCGGTAGGTGTCGAGGATTTCCTGCCCCCGCGGACCGGCCCTGAGGAGCCAGTCGTCCACCGCGAGCTGCCCCGCTTCGCGCAGGGCCTTGCTAAAGCCAGGAGTCACCTCCGTGATGATCCCCACGTTGTTGGCGCGCATGCGCTCGTAGTTGAACGCGATGCGCGTCTGGATCTCCTTCCATTGCCGCTCGCTCGTGGCCCGGGCCGCGCCCTGCACGGCCAGCCGCAGGTCGGTGTCGAGCTCGTTCCACACATCGAGGTTGATGGTGACCATGCTCATCGTCATCGAGTAGTTGATGGCCGTGAAATAGCGGAGGTGCTCCCAGAGCCGCTGGCCCGCTCCCCCGTCGCCCGAGGAGAGGACCGCCTCGATGGCGCCGCTCTTGATCTTGGGCAGGGCATCGGCAAAAGAGAGCTGCGAAGGGAGCGCCCCCGCCGCGCGGAGGGTGGCCGTGGCATTGGCGTCCGCCGTGCGCACGCGCAGGCCGCGGAGCGCTTCGATCCCCGCGATGGGTTTCTTGGCCCAGAGCCCGGCGGGTGGCCACGGCGAAGGATAGAGGAGCTTCTGGTTGTGGCGCGCGAGCACGCGCTCGTAGTCGGGCCGGGCCACTTCGTTGAGGAGACGCGCCTGCTCGGGGGTGACGGCGAGGAAAGGCAGCGAGGGCAGGAGGAAGATCGGGTGGACATCGCCGAGCGCCCCGATGTACATGTCGGCCACCGGCACGGTGCCGCGCGCCACCGCCTCGAGCAAGTCCCTGGAGCGATAGCCGAGGGCGGCGTCGAACGAATGGGTGATGACGATCCGACCGCCCGAGCGATCGAGGAGCTCCCTGGCGAAGAACTGATCGCCCTCGCCGTGGATGGACGTGGCCGGATACTCATTGGCCATCTGCCACGTGGTCGTCTGCGCGGCCGCGGGTGCGGCGGTGAAGAGCAGCGCGGCCACGAGCAATCGGGCCCAGCGTTGCCCCATCATTTGGACTCTCCCGCCGGACGCCTCAGCCTTGATCGTGTCTCATCGAGGAGACACTTGACCCGGCCGCGGCGCGGCGGCAAAGTACCCGCGTGGACGCCGAGCTTGTCGCCTATCTGGACCGGCGCTTCGACGCCGTAGACCGGCGCTTCGACGCGGTGGACCGGCGCTTCGACGCGGTGGACAGCCGCTTTGCCGAGATGGACGGGCGCTTTGCCGAGATGGACCGGCGCTTCGACGCAGTGGACAGCCGCTTTGCCGAGATCGACGGGCGCTTTGGGGAGATGGACGGGCGCTTTGGGGAGATGGACGGGCGCTTTGGGGAGATGGACGGGC
>DASYTI010000166.1 GCA_036002485.1 Candidatus Methylomirabilota bacterium
GCCCTGGGCGCCCAGCGTCTCGAGACGGCTCACCGTCTTGGTAGCGTCGGACTCATCGTCCAGGAGGGTGAGCTCGATGGGCATCTTCTTCCCGGCCACCATGACTCCGCCGGCCGCATTCAGGTGCTCGACGGCGATCTCGTATCCCGCGCGCACCTGGGCCCCCCCGGCGCCATAGCGGCCGGTGATGGGAACGACCGCGCCCACCTTGATGGTCTGGGCCCACGCGGGGAGCGGCCCCAATCCGATGCTTGCCAAGACGAGCAATGCCCACAGCCTCATCGATCTCCTCCTGTCGAATGTTCGTGGCCAAGGATCTCGCGATTGTGTTCGCCGACCGCGGGCGGGGCGAGGCGGATCTCCGGCCTCGCGCCGTCGAAGGACAGGGGCAGCGCCATGAGCTCGTAGTCGTCGCCGGGAACTTTCTGAATCATGCCGAGCGCCGCAGCCTGAGGCTCGGCAATCGCCTCGGGCAAGGTATTGATGGGCGCGCAGGGCACTCCGGCGGCTTCCAGCACGTCGATCCACTCGCCCTTGCTGCGCGTGAGGAGGATCTGCTGGATCTGCGCGACCAGCTCTGGCTTGCTGGCCACGCGCGCGGCATTGGTGGCGAAGCGCGGATCGCCCGGCCATTCCGGATGACCCAGGGCGCCCGCGAGCTTGGCGAAGAGCCGGTCATTGCCGGCTGCGATGATGATGGGGTTGGTCTTGGTCTCAAAGCTCTCGAACGGCACCACGCGATGACTGCCCGTTCGATGCCGCTCGGGCACTTGCCCCGAGGCGCGATAGCTGGCGAAGTGTCCCTTGAGCCACGCCAGCCCGGTCTCGAAGAGCGAGGCATCCACCACGCAGCCGCGCCCCGTGCGCTGGCGCTGGGCGAGCCCCGCGAGGGCGCCGATGGCCGTCCACATCCCCGTGCCATAGTCGAGCACGGAGGTGCCGATCCTCGTCGGCGGTCCGCCCTCGTCTCCGTTCATCATCATGAGCCCCGAGAAGGCCTGCACCATGGGCTCGTAGCCCGGCTTGAGACGGAGCGGCCCCGTGGCGCCGAAGGCCCAGACCGAGCAGTAGATGAGCCGCGGATGGCGAGCCAGCAGCTCCTTCGGCCCGAGGCCCAGACCCTCGAGCGAGCCGGGGCGCAGATTCTGGACGAGCACGTCCGCCTCGCCCAGGAAATCCGTCAGCCAGGCCACGGCCTTGGGATCCTTGAGATCGAGAGTGATGGAGCGCTTGTTGGCGTTGACGGCGAGATAGCCGGGCGATACCCCTTTCCAGAAGGGCGGGCCCCAGCGCCGGGCATCGTCGCCCTCTGGGCGCTCGACCTTGATCACATCCGCGCCCAGATGCGCCAGGATCTCGGCGGCGATGGGGCCGGCCAGGTTCTGCGCGACCTCGACGACGGTGGTTCCGCTGAGGGGAAGCATCGGCTCTCTGCTCTCCGGCATGGAGGTCTCCGGCATGGTCAGCGACGGAAGAGCGAGCGCGCGATGACCATGCGGTGCACTTCCGATGGACCCTCGCCGATGCGACGCACGCGCGCCTCGCGATACCAGCGCTCGAGGGGAAACTCCTTGGAGACGCCGTAGCCGCCGTGGATCTGGACGGCGGCGTCGATGACGCGTCCGAGCACCTCGCTGGAGTAGAGCTTGGCGATGGAGGCCTCCACCCGCGCGTCCTCGCCGCGGTCGGCCTTCCAGGCGCCTTCCCAGATGAGCCAGCGCGCGGCGCGGATCTCCACTTCCGCATCGGCCAGCATCCACTGGATGGCCTGGCGCTCGGCCAGCTTGACGCCGAAGGTCGAGCGCTCCTTGGCGTAGGCGATGGCCATGCGATGCGCGGCCACGGCCACACCGAGATTGCAGGCGGAGTAGGGGAAGCGCTGCTTGACGAGCAGGTCGAAGGCCAGCTCCAGGCCCTGGCCTTCTTGGCCGACGAGATTCTCCGCGGGAATCGAGCAGTCCTCGAAGACGACGTCGGTGGG
>DASYTI010000167.1 GCA_036002485.1 Candidatus Methylomirabilota bacterium
TTCGGGACCCAGGACGGCGGGCGCACCTGGTCAGAAGACCAGCTGCCCGCGGGCGTCCAGGACGCCTACGCGGTCGCCTGCGCCTGACCGACTTTCCGTGCGGGCCCGATGCTCTCCGCGCGGAGGCCGTAGAGCTTCATCACGTTCTCGGACGTGATCTTCCGCCGCACGCGCTCTGACACCATGCCGAGGTTCGCCTCGATGTGCCGCCGGGACTCTGGCCAGATGCAGTCGGGGTGCGGATAGTCGGCGCCCCAGATGATGTTGTCCTCGCCCACGAGCGGGATGATCGGCTCCATGAACTGATCCTGCTGATACGTGGTGTAGCCCTGGCGCCGGAAGTAGTCGCTGGGCTTCATGGAGAAGCCGAGGTTGCGCGCCCGGTCGTTGTACTCCGTGTCCAGCCGGTCGAGGACATAGGGGATCCACGTCACCCCCGACTCGCCCAGGATGAAATTGAAGTCCGGATACTTCTCGCAGGCGCCCGAGGCGATCAGCGAGACCAGCACCTCCATCCCGTCGAGCTGGAAGAGCGACGAGCGCACGAGGCGCCACTGGAGCGAGTACTCCTGCTCCATCTTGGGGTTGTCGGGAACGCGCAGCCCCTTGAAGCCCGTCGAGTGGAAGGAGATGGGGAAGTGACACTCCGCCGCGGCTTCCCACAGCGGGTACCAGTCGTGCGTGTAGAGGGGCACGCTCATTCGCTTGAAGGCGAGATCGCCGCCCTTGAGCCCCATGGCGGCGCAGCGCCGCACTTCATCGGCGGCCCCGCGGGGATCGTTGTTGGGAATGACAGCGAGGGGGAAGATGCGGGTGGGATCCGAGCGCTTGGCGAACTCGGCCGCCCAGTCGTTATAGATCTTGTTGCACCACGCTCGCTGGTCGCCGTCGTTGATGAGGTCGTTGATCATCAGGCAGCCGTAGATGATCTCCGCGTCGAGCCCGTCCTTGTCCAGATCGGCGAGCCGTAGCTCGGGGGTGGTCGGCCGCGGCTTCGCACCCCGCTGATAGTCCCACTCGAACCCCACCGCCTTCATCTCGTCGATGTGGCCGAACATGCCCGGCTGATACTTGAGGAAGCCGGGCCCGACTCCGTTCCACATTCCCTTGTCCTGCGCCTCCACGAACCAGTGGAGCCCGTCCTCCAGCTCCTCTACCCGGGGCGCGAGGAGCTTCCACTTCGACGGCGCCTGCGAGGACCACAGGTCAGGGGGGCAATACGTCAGGTCGATATGATTATCACCGGAAATGAGGAGGTCACGCATCACGTCCCCCTTGCTGTGAGGTTGGGGCGCCGGGACCCACGGCCCCGGTCACCCTCCGATTATTAGCGATCGCGATACGCAGGAGTCTAGCGCGAATTATTCACGAACGCACGTACCGCTTCCTGGCCGCCCCCTTATCTACTCAAAATGAATCCCTCTCCCTCGGAGAGGGAGAGGGTAGGGTGAGGGTGGCGTTGTCTCGCGATAGGCCGGGCTAGTCGTAGCGCTCGCGCTTCCTGAGCTCCACGAAGAGCCCGTGCGCTTCGCGAGGATGCAGCCACGCGATGTCGTCCCCGCGGGCATCGACCTTGACGCCCTGCTCGCGCAGACCTTTCACCGCGCCGGGAATATCGCCGCACTCGAAGCCCACGAGGTAGACACCCTCACCGTGCTTGGCGAGGAACTTGCCGACGGCCTTGTTGGCGTCGGTGGGCTGGAGCAGCTCGATGTGCCCGATGCCCGTGGGCAGGATCGCGTTGAGGAAGCCGAACTCCTTGGACTCCCCCCGCTTGTGCACTTCCAGGCCGAAGAGCTTCGTGTAGCGCTCGATGGCCGCCTCCAGATCCCGCACGACGACGGATAGCTCGATGACGTTCCCCAGCATGGCCATGCGATGTGTCCTCCTGTGGGCCGGCGCGGCGCCGGATATCGACCAATCGGTGCCGTGGAGTGTGCCCGAGTTTGGCGGCCCGCTGACCACAAACTTGCTCACGCATCGAGGATGTGCCGCTTGCCCATCCGCGCTGATAAGTGACCAATTTCGGAAGCGTGGAGCGAGCGGGCGAGCCGCAAGCTGTTGGATTCTCGGTTCTCAAGACGATGGCCTATTGCTTGCGTCTCCTGTGACCAGAGGAGTGTGCATTGCGTCAAACCACCGGCCCCACGGCTCTGCAGGAAAGCGAAGAGACCTTCCGGCTACTTTTCTCCCATAATCCTCTGCCCATGTGGCTGGCCGACGTGACCACTCGGGAATTCCTCGAGGTCAACAACGCAGCGGTGGCGCACTACGGCTATTCGCGTACCGAGTTCCTGAGCATGAAACTGGACGACATCCTGCCGTCGGAGGAGATCCCGCGGCTCATGGAGCGGGTGGCCGCCCTCGCCCACTCGACGGATGAGTCGCCTCGACGCGCGGGCACGTGGAAGAACCGGCTGAAGGATGGCCGCGAGATCGCCGTGGAATTCTTCTCTCACACCATGTCCTTCGCGGGCCGGCGCGCCGCCCTCGTGGTCGCGTTTGACCTGACGGAGCTCACGCGGACTCAGGCCTCCCTCGCCGAATCGACGGAGCGGCTCACCATCCTGCATGAGATCGACCGCAGGCTCATCGCCGGAGAGGCGCCGGTCAAGATAGCCGAAGCGGCACTCCGGCGATTGCGCGATCTCCTCGGGTTCCCACGCGCCATCGTGAACATCTTCGACTTCGCGGCCGGCGAGGCGGAGTGGCTGGCTGCGGCCGGGCGGCGTCGCGTCCGCCTGGGGCCTGGTGTCCGCTTCTCCCTGGCCCTGATGGGCGACGTCGAGGGCTTGAGACGAGGGGAGATGCAGGTGATCGACGTCACCTCCCTGCCCCAGGGGCCCGAGGCGGCCGCCCTGCTCGCCGGCGGTGTCCGCGAGTACATGGTCGTGCCCATGATGGCCGGCGGCGAGCTCATCGGCGGGCTGAGCTTCGGCGGAACGCCGGGGCAATTTCCCCGCGAGCACGTCAGCATCGCCCAGGAGGTGGCGAACCAGCTCGCCATCGCCATTGCCCAGACCCGGCTCGACGAGCGCGTCAAGCGCCATGCCGTGGAGCTCGAGCAACAGGTCGGAGAGCGCACGCGCGAGCTGCGCGCATCCAACGATCGGCTCGAGCAGGAGATCGCGGAGCGCCGGCGCGCGGAGGCCGAGGCCGACCGCGCCAATCAGGCGAAGAGCGAGTTTCTCTCGCGCATGAGCCACGAGCTCCGGACCCCCTTGAACGCGGTCCTGGGGTTCGCCCAGCTCCTGGAGATCGATTCGCTCACGGTGGCGCAGCGTGACAGCGTGGACCACATCCTCCGGGGTGGGCGACATCTGCTCGGCCTCATCGACGAAATCCTCGACATCAGCCGCATCGAGGCCGGTCACCTGGCTCTCTCGATGGAGCCGGTCTCGCTCGGCGAGGTGATCCGGGAAACTCTCGAGCTGATCCTGCCGCTGGCCGCGACATGGAAAGTCCACGTCGATCTGGGAACCTCGGAGGCCGACGGTCGCTACGTCCTGGCCGACCGCCAGCGACTCAAGCAGGTGCTCCTCAACTTTCTCTCCAATGCCGCCAAGTTCAACCGGTCCGGCGGCACGGTCACGATCGGGGTCGAAGAGACTCTGGGGGATCGCCTCCGCGTCAGGGTCGCTGACACGGGCCCGGGCATCGCACCCAGACTGATGGAGCGGCTCTTCACGCCCTTCGACCGGCTCGGGGCCGAGACCCGAGGTGTGGAGGGCACGGGACTCGGCCTGGCCCTGTCCAAGCGCCTCGTCGAAGTGATGGGCGGGACCATCGGCGTGGAGAGCGTCGTCGGTCAAGGCAGCACCTTCTGGGTCGAGCTCCCCCGCGCGGAGTGCCCGGTGGCCGGCGTGGCCCCTCCGGCCATCCATCCGGACAAGGCGCTCCCGACTCGGGGCGCCGTGCTGTATATCGAGGACAACCTTCCAAATCTCCGGCTCGTCGAGCGGCTCTTGACCCACCGACCGAACGTCAAGCTCTTCTCCGCCATGCACGCGAGTCTCGGGCTCGAGCTGGCCCGCGAGCACTGCCCGAGCCTGATTCTCCTGGACCTGCAGCTACCCGACATCCCCGGCGCGGAAGTGCTGGAGCGGCTCCAGCGCGATCCCGCCACCCGTCATATTCCCGTGGTCGTGATCAGCGCGGACGCCACTCCCGGTCAGATCAGCCGGCTTCGGGCCGCGGGCGCGCGAGAGTTCCTGACCAAACCACTGGACGTCCAGCGTTTCTTCAAGCTCCTCGACGACATCCTGAGCAACGGGCACGGCTAGGGTCATGCACGAGGACACGATCAAGCGCGCCAGGATCCTGATCGCCGACGATCAACCGGCCAATGTCCATCTCCTCGAGCGCTTGCTGAACAGCGCGGGCTACACGCACATCGCGAGCACGACCGATCCTTGCCAGATCTTGCCCTTGTTCGAAGAGTTCCGGCCCGACCTGCTCCTCCTGGATCTGCTCATGCCACAGCTCGACGGCTTCGCGGTCATGCAGCAGCTCCAACCGCTCGTCTCCAAGGGCTCGTACTTCCCCATCCTGGCCCTCACGGCTGACGTCGCCCCGGAGACCAGGCGCCGGGCCCTCGCCGCCGGCGCCAGGGATTTCCTCACGAAGCCTCTGGACAGGACAGAAGTCCTCTTGCGCATTCAGAATCTCCTGGAGACCCGCTTCCTTCACCAGGCGCTCCAGACCCAGAACGACCGCCTCGAGGAGGAAGTTCGCGAGCGCACCGAGCGACTCCTACAAACAGAGAAGGTGGCCACCATGGGAGAGCTTCTGGCCGGTGTGGCCCACGAGCTCAACAACCCGCTCTCCGTGGTCACCGGTCGGGTCGGGCTCCTTCAGAGCCAGCTACGCGACAATCCCGAGGTGACCAGACAGCTCGACAAGGTGGCGGAAGCGGCCGACCGCTGTGCCCGCATCGTGCGGAACTTCCTCGCCCTGGCGCGCCAGCGTCCGCCGGAACGTCAGGAAGTCTATCTCAACCTCGTGGTGGACGAGGCGCTCGACCTGGTCGGCTATGCGCTGCGCACGGACGGGGTCGAGGTCACGCTCGAGCTGGCGGATGACTTGCCCGTCCTCTGGGCCGACGTTCACCAGCTGCATCAGGTGCTGGTCAACCTGATCACCAACGGCCACCACGCCATGCGCGAGAAATCGGAGCTGCGGGTGCTGACCATCAAGACGGAATCAGATCCGTCGAAGTCTCGGGTGAGCCTCTCGATCGCCGATACCGGGCCCGGGATCCCGCCCGCGGTTCGAGCGAGAATCTTCGAGCCATTCTTCACGACGAAACCCGCCGGCCAGGGAACCGGCCTGGGGCTGTCCCTGTGCCAGGGTATCGTGGAAGCGCACGGCGGGAGCATCGAGGTCGAGAGCGAGGTGGGGATGGGGACGGTCTTCACCATCCAGCTCCCCGTCACCGCTCCGGAGCGGCCGCCCGAGGCCAAGGTCCCGGAGGCCGCGGACTCGGGCGTCGCGAAGCGGATTCTGATCGTCGATGACGAGCCGGATGTCACGGATCTCCTGGCCGACATTCTGGCCGTCGACGGGCACCGGGTCGACAAGGCCTGCAACGGGGTGATCGCCCTGCAAAAGCTCAGGGAACGCCGCTATGACGTGATCCTGAGTGATCTCCGAATGCCGGAGCTCGACGGCCCGGGACTCCACGACGAGGCGGGGCGCCTCGACGGCAGCCTCGCGCAGCGGTTCATCTTCATCACGGGGGACACGCTCAACCTGGAGACGAGGAGCTTTCTCGACAGGGTGGGCGCTCCCACGGTGACCAAGCCGTTCGATCTGAACCAGGTCCGCCGCGCCGTCCACCGAGTTTCCGTCGACTAATCACGCTCGCAGGCGGCTCAAAAAGGTCCAGATGCGAGGCGGCGCCCCGCCGTTCGAGTTGAGCGGCGGCCCCTGGTCGACGCGAGACGAGAGCTGAGTTGATCCGCAGGTGAGGCGTAGTCTCTCTACGTTGAACCTGCGGCCGAGGGCGCCGCACTCCCGCAGATGGGCCTTTTTCAGCCGCCTGCGAGGCGATCAGCGGAAGGCAGGCATCACCTCGTGCGTGAGAAAGTGCAGGGTGCGCCGCATTTTCTCCAGGGGGAGCAGGCCGCCCGGATTCAGCTCGGCCACGATGCCGCTCAGGCCGAGCTGCTCCGCCACTTCGCCGAGGCGTTCGATCACGCGGCTGGGTGTCCCGAAGGCGACTCGGGTCTTCAAGATCTCGTCGTAGGTCAGCCCGCCCACCTTGGCGGCCAGGGTCTGGCGCCGCGTCGCCGAGCCCGTGTCACGGCGGCCCATCCCCGACTGCACCAGCTCGAGATGCCGCTTGAAGAAGTAGGTCATGTTCTCCTTCGGCTCCTCGAGGGCCTCGGTCTCGGTGTCCGCGCAATAGACGGGAATGCGCAGGAAGGCATCCGGATTTCCCGCGTGTCCCGCCTCCTTCCAGGCCTTGCGATACGCGCCGAGGTGGATCTCCAGCGAGGGAATGTCGTGGTCGCGTAGACCCACGAAGATGGGAAGGCCGAGCCGAGCCACGTACAGGAACGTCTCCTCCGAGTTCGAGGCCATGCGCATGGGCGGGTGGGGAAGCTGGTGCGGCATGGGCGAGACGGTTGCGTTCTTGAACTGGTAGAACTTGCCCTCGTAGGTGAACGTCTTCCCCTTCCACGCCTCGCGCAGGACCTCGAGGGCTTCGAGGAACCGCGCCTGGCTCTCGCCATAGGGGATCCCCAGGATGTCATAGGCGCGCGCCGAGCCGCTCCGGCCGATGCCGAAATCGAAGCGTCCCTGGCTCAACTGGTCCACCGTGGCCACCTGTTCGGCGAGGTTCAGGGGATTGCTGAGGGGCAAGACCTGCACGGCCGTGCCCACGCGGATTCGCCGCGTGCGCGCGGCGATGAAGGCCGAGAGGGCCAGGGGCGCCGACTGCACCGACCGATTCCCGTTGAAGTGGATCTCGCCGAGCCAGATCTCGTCGAGGCCCCAGGCCTCGGCCGCGTCCACCAGCGCGAGCGTCTCCTGAAACGTCTCGGCCTCGGTGACGCCGCGCCGCCTCTCCTCGAGAAAGACCCCGAAGTGCATGGGCTTCACCGGGAGGCCGCCCTCAGACGGGCGGGCGCCGAGTGTGCCACGCGGTCGCCTGCTCGTAGGCGTGACCGGCTCGCAGCACCGTGCTTTCCTCGAAGGGCCGCCCGGAGAGCTGAAAGGACACGGGAAGCCCCGATGAGGAGAACCCGCAGGGCAGCGCGAGCGTGGGCAGCCCGGTGAGATTGAATGGGGCCATGTTGCTCTTGGGGAAGGCGAACTCGGGATCGAGCGCCTGCGCGAACGGCGTGGCGGGCTTCAGCGCCGTCGGCGAGGCGAGGACATCGACGGTCTTCAGGACCGCGGCCGTCTCGCGGCAGATCTCCGACCGGATGCGCTGGGCCTGCGTGTACTCCGAGGCGGTGACGAGGGCACCGGTCAGGATGCGCTCGCGCAGGACCTCACCGTAGAGCTCCGGATGCTCGCGAATGTCGCGCTCGTGGTAGGCATAGGCCTCGGCCATCAGGATGAGAAGAAACGAGTGCGCGCCCCGAAGGCTCGGGATCTGGACGTCGCGCACCTCGGCCCCGAGCCGGCGCAGCGTCTCCAGCGCTTCCTCGAAGGCGCGCGCCACCTCGGCGTCCACCTCCTCGAGAAAGTAGGCGCGCGGCACGCCGATCTTCAGACCGCGGATGTCGCGGCCCAGGGGAGCGAGATAATCGTCGACAGGGGCGCGGCTCGAGGCAGGATCCGCCGGATCGTATCCCGCCAGCGGCTGCAGGAGGAACGCGCAGTCCTGGACGGTGCGCGCCATGGGGCCGGTGTGGTCGAGCGTCCACGAGAGGGTGAGGACTCCCGCGCGGCTCGAGCGCCCGTAGGTCGGCTTCAGCCCCACGATGCCGCAGAAGGCTGCCGGCCCGCGGATCGATCCGCCCGTGTCCGAGCCCGTGGCGCCGGTGACCAGGCCCGCGGCGAGGGCCGCGCCGGACCCGCTGCTCGAGCCTCCGGGGATGTGGTCGAGGTTCCACGGGTTCCTCGCGGGCGGGAAGCGATGGCCGGGGAACTGGAGACCGAACGCGAACTCGTGAGTGATGAGCTTGCCGAGCTGCACCGTGCCCGCGGCCCGCCAGCGCTGGACACAGGTCGCGTCCTCATCGGGAATCCAGTCGGCGAGAAGGGCGGAGCCACCCGTGGTCCGGACACCCCGCGTGAGGTAGATGTCCTTGTGAGCGACGGGGATGCCCAGGAGCGGCCGCGCGTCGCCGCCGCGCAGCGCCGCCTCGGCGGCCCGCGCCTCGGCCAGCGCGCTGTCCGCCGTCAGGGTCACGAAGGCGTGCAAGATCGGATCGAGCTTCTCGATACGCGCGAGAAGGGCCTGGGTCACCTCGACGGGCGAGAGATCCCGCTTGCGATAGCGCGCGCCCAGCTCGGCGATGGTGGCATACGCGATCTCGTCACTCATGGCGCTTCTCCTCGTTCTCCGCCGAGAACTTCACCGCGGGGTCCACCGTCTTGATGGTGCGCGAGTCGAGCGTGCGCAGCGGAGCGAGGGCGGCGCCCAGGAGCTTCCGCACCATGGCGAGCCGATGCTCGGGAATGGTGACGCCCGCCGCGCGAATGCGCTCGCGCAACTGTTCCATCGTCAATTCTTTCGGATCAGCCATCGCGTCTCCTCCGGCTTCCCTCGCCGCTCACGACT
>DASYTI010000168.1 GCA_036002485.1 Candidatus Methylomirabilota bacterium
CTAGGAGCCTGTCGGAGTAATGGGTTTGACGACACTGCGACGAAGAATGCGATCGCGCACTTGGCTCAGGATCAACGATCTCGATCCGACCAATACGTTTCGTACCCCCAAAATCGACGTCGGAGCATTTCTCCGACAGGCTCCTAGCCCGAACCATTCACGAGACAACGCCACCCTGGTCTACTCAGCCCTCGCCTCAGGGCTGCGCCCCTCAGCTCGAACTGCGGCCCTCTCCCTCTCTGAGGGAGAGGGATTCATTTTGATCCCTCGCCCCCGGAGGGGGAGAGGGCAGGGTGAGGGGGAGGCCAGAATGGGGTATGCGCGCTCGCCAATAGCCCAGGCTAGCGTGCTCAACCCCCGCTAGGGCGACGCGAGGACTCTGCGGAGCCAGCGACCGATGTCCGCGATCTCTTCCGCGCAGACCGTGTGCGGCATCGGGTATTCCTTCCACTCCACCGCGTAGCCGAGCGCTCGTAGCGCGTCGCGGGACTGTGAAGCCCTGGCCAGCGGGATGAGCGGATCGTGGAGGCCGTGGCACATCAGGATGGGGACGGTGCGGTTCGCGGGGCTCGCCTCGGCGGCCAGCCTGTCGGCGAGAGGCAGATAGGTCGAGAGGGCGAGAAGGCCGGCGAGTCGCTCGGGGTAGCGGAGCCCGGTTTGAAGCGCGACGGCGCCGCCCTGAGAGAACCCGGCCAGGACGATGGAGGCGGCGCCGATGCCGCTGGCTTTCTCCCGCGCCACCAGGGCCTCGACGCATGACTGGGAGGCCCGGATGCCGGCCTCGTCCTCGCGCCCATCGCCGGTGACGTCGTACCAGGCCCGCATCACAGCAAAGCCATTGATGGTGACCGGCATGAGGGGCGCGTGTGGAAAGACGAACCGAACGGGTAGGGAGCCCAGAAGTCCGAGCTCGGGCACGATGGGCTCGAAGTCATGTCCGTCGGCTCCCAGCCCATGCAGCCAGATGATGGAGGCACGCGGCGAGGGGCCGGACTCGATCTCGACGGTTTCGAGCAGCTCGCTCATGCCGCCGTCCAGCCGCGAGTGAGCGCGGCCACACGCGCCATCAAGTCATCCTGGTCGAGCGTGGCGAGCCTCTTGTCCTGCACGATCCGGCGGCCGTGGACCCAGACGTCGGTCACGGCCTGGGGCGACATGGCGTAGACGACGCTCTTGAGAAGATTCCCGGGTGGATGCAGCGACGGGTGCGTCAGGTCCACGGCGACCAAATCGGCGAGCATTCCCGGCTCGATGTCTCCGACCTCGAGGTCGAGGAGCCGGCCGCCGTCGAGCGTGCCCATCTGAAACGCGAGCTCGGCGGGAAGCCGCGTGCCGTCGAGGTGCCGCACCTTCTGAAGCAACGCCGCCATGCGCATCTCTTCGAAGACGGAAAGGCGGTTGTTCGTGCAGCCGCCATCCGTGCCGAGGCCGATCAGGACGCTGGCCGCCGCGAGCTCGGTGATCCGGGTGATGCCGTCGCCCAGGATCATGTTCGACGACGGGCAGTAGGCGAGGGCGGCCCCGCGCTCGCCCATGAGGCGGACCTCCTCGTCGTCGAGCCACACGCAGTGGACGCCGATCATCCGCTCGCCGAGCACCCCGAGCTTGTCCAGATAGCGGATGGGCGTGGCCCCGTGTTCCTTCAGGGTTCGTGCTCCCTCGTACTGCGCTTCGGCCACGTGGATGTGGAAGGGCGTGTCGGTCGATTGAGCAACCTCGAAGCCGGCGCGGATCATGGCGGAGGAAGCTCCGTGAGGACTGTGGGGCGCCGGCAGCACGCGGATGAGCGGATCGCGACCATACTTCGCGATCAGATCGGCGGTGCGCCTGGCCGCGTCGGCCGGCTTCTCGCGGTAGCGCGGGGGAGCCCCCTCCCAGTCGTACATGGCGCGAGCGAGGACCAGCCGGATGCCGATATCGCGCGCCGCCTGGATCACGGCCTCGGCATTGTCATTGCCCTCGTCCTGGAGATAGAAGAAGTCCACGCACGTGGTGACTCCGTGGAGCAGCATCTCGGCGAAGGCGAAGGCCGCGCTCAGATAGATGCCGTTGCGATCGAGACGCGCCGAGTAGGGATAGAGCACACGATCGCGCCACGCCATGAAATCCAGGTCGTCACCGAGCCCGCGGAGCAGCGACTGGAAGGCATGGCAGTGGGCGTTGACGGTGCCGGGAAGGAGCGCCTTGCCCGAGAGCCGGACCGCGTCTGCCTCGCCCGGGAAGGGCGCCACGGCGGTGATGCGACCGTCCGCGACGTCCACGGCGAGCCCGGACTGGGAGCGACCGTCGGAGTAGACGAGATCCGGCACGAGACGCATCAGGGCGGCGATTCTAGCGTGGCTAGAACTCCCAGACCAGCCCTGCGTGGATGCGGTAGTCGAATTGGCGGCGATCCGAGACCGGTAGCTGGACGCCCAGGCGGAAGGTCGCGCCCGGCAGGGGACGGACGTTGAAGCCCGGGGTCAGGTAGAGCTGCGTCCGGCCGCGGAGCTTGACGGTGTCTTCGTCCTCCTGTCCCTGAATCTTGCTCACCGTGTTGAGCTCGAGAAAGGGCGTGAACCAGCGCGAGACGGGCCAGCCCACGGCCAGATCGGCCGTGAGCTGCTGCTCGCGGGGCCCGCGGACATTGTTGAGGTTCCACTCGTAGGCGACGGCGGCGATCACGTCGAAGGGCCCCAGGGCGATACCGCCGGTCACGAAGGGCTCGATGGAGAACTCTCCTCCCAGCCCCCGGCGCTCCGAACCGCTCGGCAGACGCAGCTCGAATCCGCCGGACAAGAGCACGAGGTGCTGGACCGACTTCCACAGGAGGAACTTGTTCTGAAGCTCGAGATCGCCCGGACCCGCCGCCGAGGCAGCATCGTTCGGATGCTGATACACGAAGGGCATCTCGACTTCGATCTGCCACCACGGCGTGATCGGCCACTCGAGAGCGCCCGAGACCTGACTCGCGCGGCCCTCGCGGGACTTGGAGTGCTGGAAACCGAGTTCGAGCTCGCGCTCGATGACGGGTCGGCGCGTGACGACGGGATAGAAGAACCTGATCTCTGGCTCCTCGTCGGCGCTCGCCGACATCGGGCAGAGCAAGAGGGCGGCGAGCAGGGCGCACGCATAGCGCATGGAAGCTCCTTCGGGCCGGAGCAGGCTCCGGCGGCTATGGCTGGCTGGCGCCGAAGGAGAAGGAGCGCGGGCTGGCTGGGCCGGTCTACTTCGTCAGGATCAGCTTGTCCGCCTTGGTGATGAACAGCCTGTACTCCTGGCCGTGGTGGACGACCACGATCTCCCGTTCCCCGCGGAAGAGCTCGGAGCTGGAGACGCGCACGACGGGCGGCGGCCCGAGGCCCGCAGGGCGGAGGGGCCGTGTGTCCTCGGCGCTCATGGCTGGGTCGGATCCGCGAGGGGGACGGCGGCCGGGGTCCGGCGGCCGAAGAGCACGATGCCCATCACGAGGAGGTACGCGACGTAGACGCAGATCTCGGGGAAGGTCGGCTGCGAACGATACCCGATGAGGCCGGAGAGGAAGCCGCCGGCCACGCTCTTGTCGCTCAGCAGCCAGGAGGTGTTCCAGATCGGCTCGGACATCGGCAACAGGCCCAGGCCCTGCAGGCGGGCGACCCCGGTCGCGAAGAGACCGGCGGCGAGCAGCATGATGAAGGCCGTGGTGATGTTGAAGAAGCGAGACAGACTCATGTGACGGCCGCCGTGAAAGATGCCCCAGCCGATGGCGGCGGCGGCGCCCACGCCGGCCACCCCACCGACCACGCTGGTCCACCCCGCCGCGCCCTCGGCCTGGGCCATGATGCCCCAGAGGAAGAGGACGGTTTCCGCGCCCTCGCGGAAGACGCCGGTGAAGGCGATGAGTCCCACGACCCACAACCGATTGCCCGCCCGCGCCTCGTCAATGCGATGCTGCACCTGCCCCTTGATGAGCCGGGCGTGCTGCTGCATCCACCACGCGTGCCACGTCAGCAATCCCACCGCCGCGAAGATGACTACCAGGGTGATGATGTCGGGGCCCAGATCGAGCAGGGGACCGGACAGGAAAGTCACGGCCAAGCCCATGGCCACGCTCAGGAGCAGCCCCACCGCCCCGCCCCACGTCACGTACCGGTAGCCGTCGCGGGCCCCGACCTTCTGGAGATAGCCGTAGACGATGCCGAGGATGAGGGAGGCCTCGAAGGCCTCGCGGAGGGTGACGACGAAGGCAGCGCCCATGCTGTCCCTGGCGATCTACTCGGCGACGATGGTGGCCTTGGCCGTCTCGGAGTGATACTCGCCCACGAACGGATACTTGCCCGGCTTGAGCGCCGGCATCTTGAGGCGCACGGTCTTGCCCGCGGGAATGACCTTCTCGATCCGCGGCTGCTGCATGTCGAACTCTTCCGGACCCTTGTCCTTGTTGGTGATGACGAGGACGAA
>DASYTI010000169.1 GCA_036002485.1 Candidatus Methylomirabilota bacterium
CGCGGGTCTACCTCGTGAACTTCCAGGACTACGCGGCGATGAATGGCGTCTATGTCACCTACTTCAAGGCCGGGCGGCTACCCGGTCGCACCTGCGTCGGCGTCACCGGGCTAGCCCTGGGCGCCCTCGTCGAGATCGACCTGATCGTCAAGCTGTAACAGAGACCGCCCCTACTCTACTCAGTCCTCGCCTCGCGACCTTGGCGCTCAGCTCGAACGGCGGCCCTCTCCCCTGAGGGGAGAGGGATGATTTGATTTTCCTCTGGCAGAGACTTCTATCCCTCTCCCCCATCGGGGGAGAGGGGTAGGGTGAGGGGGCGATTGCGGCTACCGGTGCTATTCGAGCTCCAGGGTGATGGGGCAGTGGTCGGAGCCCAGGACGTGGGGCAGGATGGTCGCGCCCTTGACGCGACCGCGAAGGTCGTCAGAGACGAAGAAGTAGTCGATGCGCCATCCGAGATTGCGCGCCCGCGCCCCGCTCCTCATGTCCCACCAGGTATAGTGCCCCGGCTCGGCGACAAAGATCCGGAAGGTGTCGTGATAGCCGTGGGCGATGAGCTTGGAGACCCACTCACGCTCGACGGCCATGAAGCCCGGCGTGTTCTCGTTTTCCTTGGGCCGGGCGATGTCGATCTCCGTATGCGCCGTGTTGACATCGCCGCAGGTGATAACGCCCTTGCCGGCCTTCCGCAGCCGCTCCGTGAGCTCGAGGAACTCGTCGTAGAACTTGAGCTTGTGCGCCAGCCGCTCCGGCCCCATCCCGCTGTTCGGAAAGTACACATTGACGAGGTGGAAATCTGGAAACTCCGTGTGCACCATGCGTCCTTCGACGTCGAGGGCCGGTGAGCCAAAGCTCGTCTGCACTGCGAGCGGCTCGAGCTTGCTATACGTGGCCACGCCGCTATAGCCTTTCTTCTCGGCCATGCTCCAGAAGGACCGGTAGCCGCCCATCTCCTTCATCTCGGGCGTGAGCTGTTCGTGCTGGATCTTGGTCTCCTGGACGCAGAGAATGTCCGGCTCCTCGGCCGTGACGAAGTCGAGGAAGCCCTTTTTCCACGCGGCACGGATGCCATTGATGTTCCACGAGATGAGCTTCATCCCGCCCACTCTACCCTGGTCGACGGCGCGCGCGCTTGACAGCCTGCAGCGCCCCGCCTAGTCTCCTGACGTGGAAGCCAGGATCGACGAGATGCTCGGCGCGCCGCCCGTCGCCGCCCGTGAAGTGCGACTGGGACGCCAGCTCCGGCGCGTCCTCCGTAATGCCCTGGTGGCCTTTGGCGCGGTCACCGCCCTGCTCATCGTGGCCTCCGCCGTCTTCGCTCCCGCCATCGCGCCGCATCCACCGGACGAGCAGAACTTCGACCTCATCGAATCCGCCCCCGGCCTCAAGGCCCTTTTCGGCACCGACCGCTTCGGTCGTGATGTCCTGAGCCGCGTCATCTTCGGCGCCCGCATCTCGCTCTACGTGGCCCTCACCTCCATCACCGTCTCCATGCTCGTAGGCGGCGCCCTCGGTCTCTCCGCGGGCTATCTCGGCGGCGCCTGGGACAATGCCGTCAATCGCGTCATGGACGTGTTCTTTAGCATTCCCGGTCTGCTCCTGGCCGTGGGCGTCGCCGCCATGCGCGGCCCCGGCGTCAACAGCGCCGTCTTCGCCATCGCCATTGTCTATGTGCCCATCTTCGTCCGCGTCATGCGCGGTCCCGTCCTCGCCGAGCGCGAGAAGGAATATGTCGAGGCGGTGAGGGCGTTGGGCGCTACGCGGCTCATCGTGGCTGTCAAGCACATCCTGCCCAATGTCGTGTCCCCCTTCGTCGTGCAGGGCACCGTCGCGCTGTCCCAGGCCATCCTGATCGAGGCCTCCCTGAGCTACCTCGGCCTTTCCGCGCAGCCGCCCACGCCGTCGTGGGGCAACATGCTCAATGAGGGGCGGACGTATCTCGAGACCGCTCCGTGGATCTCCGTGTTCCCCGGCATCGCCATCATGGTCACCGTGCTCGCCTTCAACTTGATGGGCGACGGCCTCCGCGACATCCTCGATCCCAGTGCCCAGTAGTCACCGGCCACAGGAGGAAGAATTCATGACCACCTCACCCGAGCCCTCGAACCCACCTGGCCTGACCCGGCGTGAGCTTCTCAAGACCTCCGGTCTGACTCTGGGCGCGCTTGCTCTCGGCACGCCCGCTTTCGCCCAGACGCCCAAGGCGGGGGGCACCCTCGTCTCCGCCCAGACCACCGAGGCCACCGGCCTCGATCCGCAGCTCGTGCCCGCGCTCTCCCGCAGCCGGCGCTCGCCCCTCATGTACAGCCAGCTCGTGCGCTATGACGCCGACATGAACCCGAGGCCCGAGCTGGCCGAGTCCTGGCAGACCAGCCCCGACGGGCTTACGTGGACGTTCAAGCTGCGAGAGGGCGTCAAGTTCCACGACGGGCAGGAGATGACCTCGGCGGACGTGAAGTTCACCTTTGACCGTCTCTTCGAGAGCTCGCCGGGCAAGTCGGACTTCATCGCGGTGGACAAGGTCGAGCCCGTCGGCAAGTACGGCGTCAAGTTCACGACCAAGGAGCCCTTCGCGGGGCTCCTGGCCGCCCTCGGCGGCTTCTGGGGCTACATCATCAGCGAGGCGGGGATCAAGAAGCACGGCGATCTCAACAAGGCCGCCCTCGGCACCGGGCCCTTCATGCTCGTGGACTGGAAGGTCGAGCAGCAGCTCGTCCTCAAGAAGAACCCCCACTACTTCAAGAAAGGCCAGCCCTACGTGGACGACATGGTCCTGCGGGTCATTCCCGACGAGGCCAATATCGTGGCCGCGCTCCGCACTGGGCAGATCCAGCACGCCTTCATCGAGGACAACAAGAACTACAACCTGCTCAAGGACGAGAAGACGCTCACGGGCTATCGCAGCTCGCGCCTCGGCTACGACTACCTCAATATCAACGCCACCCGCGGCCCGCTCAAGGACGTCCGCGTGCGCCAGGCCATCTCCTGGGCCGTGGACCGGAGCCAGGTG
>DASYTI010000170.1 GCA_036002485.1 Candidatus Methylomirabilota bacterium
CGAGTTGCGGGCTTGACGTACCGCTTCAAGATTCGGGCGGGCACGGCTCGCAGGTGGGCACGATCGGCCAGGGGTGCGCCGGCCCCTTCGAGCTCAGGCTGCCAGACGAACCGGCCTCGCTCACTAGGATGGAGC
Organism: Candidatus Methylomirabilota bacterium; assembly: GCA_036002485.1. Classification (NCBI taxonomy): domain Bacteria; phylum Methylomirabilota (SeqCode); species Candidatus Methylomirabilota bacterium. The sequence continues at coordinate 136 of DASYTI010000170.1, forward strand.
TTGAAATCCATCGAGGGGTGGACATAGGGCGCGACCATTCGGTGGAATCTGGCCGTCTGCTCCGAAGTGAGCCAGAAGCCCCGCCCGTCGTCCCGCGGACACCCGATACCGAGCCGCTCGAAGAGACCCGTCACGCGAGCGCGGGATTCGCCCTGGAGGGCTGTGTTGTAGAGCACGGCCTTCCCCTTGCCCCAGCGCGCGTACGACCCCATGAACGACCCATCATCGGCATACCAGACGGCCAATCCGCGAATATCGAGCCGATCAAGAGCGGCCGCTCGAGCGACGCGCTCGCGGCCGATCCCGTAGTAGTGCGCCCGCAAGTCGGCAAGCACCGGCATGGCCAGGGTGTCGAAGCCGAATCCATTGCCCGTACGCCGGATAGCGCTCGAGAAGGGCGCGAGCATCGAATGCTTCCAGCGGAGATAGTCTTTCTGCTCTTCACTGTGGCCTACCCGAAACGACGCGACGTGCGTGCCAACCTTGCGGAGGGAACCGTCCCCGAAGGTACCACCGAGGACCACCTGCCATTGATCGGCCGTCAGACTGTAGTCGCGCACCGAGACCAGCACCTCGTCACCAACCTCCAGATCGCCGGCTGCCGTCGGTCCGTTCGGGGTGAAGATGACGTGGTTCTCCGTTGCCCCGAAACGGCGGCGGCCGGACCGACCTCCTTCCACTTCGAACTGGATGAATCGATCGGCGCGACCATTGTCGAACCAGTTCACGATCCGGCGCGGCTCGATGCGGCCCGTGCGGGGATCGTAAGATAGGACCTCGACCTCTCGCCGCTGGTTCACGAGCTTGCCAATCTTCTCCGTGCTTCCATCGGCCAGCACGACTCGCGTCGTGTAGTGCAAGCAGCCGAACATAACGCCTATCTTCTCGCGTATTTGATTGATGAAGATGACCGCCCCGCCCGAGCGCGCGATGGCCGCCGTGAGCTTGCGCAGCGCTTGCGACATGAGGCGCGCCTGCAAGCCGGGGAGCGAGTCGCCCATGTCGCCGTCGAGCTCGGCGCGCGGCACGAGGGCCGCCACGGAGTCGATCACGATCACGTCGACGGCGTTCGAGCGCACGAGGGTCTCGGCGATCTCGAGGGCCTGCTCGCCCGTGTCGGGCTGGGAGATGAGGAGCTCGTCGGTATTGACGCCCAGATTCTTCGCGTAGATGGGGTCGAGGGCGTGTTCGGCGTCGATGAACGCGGCGGTACCGCCCCCATGCTGCGCCTCGGCGATGATGTGAAGCGCCAGCGTCGTCTTGCCCGAGGACTCCGGGCCGTAGATCTCGGTGACGCGCCCGCGCGGGATGCCGCCGATCCCCAGCGCCACATCGAGCGAGAGCGCCCCCGTCGGGATGACCGAGATCTCGTCGAACACCCCGCCCTGACCCAGGCGCATGATGGCGCCCTTGCCGAACTGACGGTCTATGGACGCGATGGCCAGGTCGAGGGCCTGCCTGCGATCGCTCTTCGCTACTTCTGCCATGGATGATCCTCCGGAGGCGCGCAAACGCCCGATTCGACAAGCAGTTCAATCATTCTAGAATTCGCCCCGCTTCAAAGTCAAAACAAACAGCCTTCGACCACCCATCCTGACCCACCCAGCGGCGTTGTCAATGTCCTTCGTGAGATACGGAGCACCCACAGGGCCCCTACTGGGGGCGGAGGGCCACGGCCGCGATGCCGGTATAGCGCGCGCCCGAGGGGAAGAGGTCGCTGCGCATGAGGGAAATGGCCTCCACGGACATCGTTCCGAAGCTCAGCGTGGCCCCGCGGGTCAGGCTGGCTCGGGTTTCGGCCATCCCCTCGCGCCGAGAGCGACGCTCGTCCACGATGCGGCCAATGGTGACATGGGCCTGCCAGGCCCGTGCTTCGAGCGGGAAGCCGCGGGTCTCGAGAGTTCTGGCCACGCGGGCCTGGAGATCACGCACCTCCTTGCTGCCCTCGGCGATGCCCACCCAGAGCGTGCGTGGGTGCTCGAGACCGGGAAAGGCGCCCAGACCTCGGAGGCCCATCGTGAAAGGGGCCACGCCGCGGACGGCCTCCTCGAGGGCGGGCACGATGTCGGCGAGCTGCTCCTCGGTCTGATCGCCCAGGAAGCGAAGCGTGACGTGCAGGTTGTGTGGCGCCACCCAGGCGACCACGCGGGAGAGCGGGCGGAGCCGGTCCATCTCGGCGGAGACGGCCCGTCGCGTCTGCTCGGAGAGGAAGATGCCGACGAATGCCCGCGGCATCAGCGCTGCAGTCGCCGGCGGAGCATGTCCAGCGCCGCCTGGGAGGACTGCCATTTGATCGCGGTCCGTCCCCCCGCGAACCGATGCCGCCTGACCTCGACACCCTCGGGGGCGGCGCACGCGACATAGACGGTGCCCACGGGCTTCTCGGGGCTGCCGCCGTCGGGGCCGGCGATGCCCGTCACCGCGAGCCCGCAGGGTGATCCGGATACTCGGCAAATGCCCGTGACCATCGCTTCGGCCACCGGACCGCTCACCGCGCCATGGGCGCGCAGGAGCGGCTCGGGAACTCCCAGCAGCTCTTCCTTGGCGCGGTTCGAGTAGACGATGACGCCCCTCTCGACCCAGCCGGAAGATCCCGCGACATTGGTGAGACGGTGCCCGACGAGCCCGCCTGTGCACGACTCGGCCACCGACACCGTCAGGCCCCGCTCGCGCAGCAGCCGGCCGACCACGGCCTCGAGGCTCTCGTCGTCCTGGCCATAGCAATCGAGGCCGAGCGCCGCCCGCACCTCGGCCTCCACGGGAGCGAGCGCGGCCTCCGCCAGCGAACGGTTGGCCCCGCGCGCGACCAGGCGGACATGGACATCGCCCTCGACGGACACGCAGGACACCGAGACGGTGCCGTCCTTGCCGAGCCAGGAGCCGAGACGCTCCTCGGCCTCGGCCGGACCGAGTCCAGTGGTCAGGAGCACGCGCTGAATGACTGCCTCATCGGCAGAGACAGTCGGGAGCGCCCTGAGGAAATTCCCGATCAAGAGCTCGAGGTGCGGAGAGCCCAGAGGCAGGACCACGAGAGTTCCGCTCTGCCCCGTGAGAGACCAGCCATCCCATCCATCAGGGGCCGAGGGCAAGAGCTCGGCGCCCTTGGGCAACAGGGCAAGTCGGTCGAGTCGACGGGGCATGGCCTGCCCGCGCTGGGTGAAGGCGGCCTCGAGCAGGGCCAGCCGGCGCTCGTTGAGGACGAGCCGGGCCCCGGTCAGCCGCGCGACCAGCCTGGGCACGAGCTCGCCGGCCGAGCCGCCGGGCTGAGCGAGGACGAAGGTCAGCCCCCCGGCCTCGAGCGCTCCGCGGAGCGCGGGCTCGAGCGCCGACTCGACCTCGTCGACCACCTGGCGCGAGGCAACCGGAATGCCTTCGGCGGCGAGGATGCGCGCCACCGTCCGGGCCACCGCATCGTCGGCCGCGCCGTCGCTCACCGTGAGCACCCAGGCCGAGCTCACCGGGGCACCCCGAAAAGCTGCCGCGCGCCCATCAAGAGGACGAGCGTGTAGGCGCCGGCGATCAGGTCATCCACCATGACGCCGAAGCCGCCGCGAAGAGCCTGACTCTCGCGCGCGGGAAAGGGCTTCCAGATGTCGAAGAGGCGGAAAAGGAGAAACGCCGAAACGAAGACCGCGAAGGCGCGGGGCAGGAACATCACGGAGACCATCATGCCCGCGACCTCGTCGATCACGATGAGTCCGGGGTCCTTGCGACCGGTCACGACCTCGACACGGTGAGCGGCCCAGATGCCGAGCAGGGTGACGACCGCGAGCACGGCCAGGAACCACAGACGCGTGAACGGGATGAACCAGAGGGCGACGGCGGCCACCAGGCTGCCCGCCGTGCCGGGCGCCACGGGAGAGTACCCGGCCCCCCCGCCGCTGGCTATCGCGAAGGCCAGGCGGTCGGACAGGCGTATCGCCTATTCTCCGACGAGCTCGTAGCCGTCCACTTCGACGATGCGGACATCAGCAAAGTGTCCGGGGTTGAGGTGAGGACCACGCAGATAGACGACGCCGTCGATCTCCGGAGCCTGTCCGGCCGTGCGTCCCTCGAAGGGGAAGGCGGGATCGGCGCTCGGACCGTCCACGAGCACCGTCTGCCGGGTGCCGTAGAGCGCCTTCTGGCGCGGCCAGGCCAGCCTGTCCTGGAGCTCCTGCACCTGCTGGGCGCGCTCCGCCATGACCTCCGGCGCGATCTGATCGGGCATGCCGGCCGCCGGCGTCCCCTCCTCCACCGAGTAGGTGAAGACGCCCAGGCGATCGAAAGCCGCGTCCTCCACGAAGGCGAGGAGATTGTCGAAGGCGCCCTCCGTCTCGCCCGGAAAACCCACGAGCACGGTGGTGCGGATCGTGATTCCCGGAATGGCCGCCCGGAACTGGCCGAGGATCTCCTTCATGCGGCGCGCGGTCACGGCGCGGCGCATGACGCGCAGAATGCCGTCATCGCCGTGCTGCACCGGCATGTCGAGGTACGAGACGACGCGCGCGCGCCGCCATTTGTCCACCAGGCGATCGTTCACGTGCGCGGGGTGGAGGTACATGGGCCGGATCCACGGCATGCGCGTATCGGAGAGCGCCAGCAGCAGGTCGCCGATGTCGCCGTTACCGGGAATCTCGCGGCCGTAGGCGAGCGTGTCCTGGGAGACGAGGATGGCCTCCTGGATACCCTGGCGCGCCAGTCCCTCGACCTCGGCGACGATGTCCTCGAGGGGGCGGCTCCTGTGCGCTCCGCGGAACTGAGGGATGGCGCAGAATGTACAGCCCATGTCGCAGCCCTCGGCGATCTTGACATACGCGTAGGGCACGCGACCCGTGAGCAGCCGCGGCGTCCGAGCGTCGTAGAGATAGCCGGGCGGCGCGCTCGTCACCCAGTCTTGTCTCCCTTCCGCCTGATTCACGAGCTCCACGATCCGATGCAAATCGGAGGTGCCGAGGATGGCATTGACCTCGGGAATCTCGGTCAGGATCTCGCCGCCGTAGCGCTGAGTCAGACAGCCGGTGACGATGAGAGCTCGTGCTCGTCCTGCTTCCTTGACGCGCGCGAGCTCCAGGATGGTATTGACCGACTCCTCTCGCGCCCGGTCGATGAAGGCACAGGTGTTCACGATGAGGCACTCGGCGGATCCCGCGACGTCCGTGAGCTCATGGCCGGCCTGGGTCAGCATGCCCTGCATGAGCTCGGAGTCGACCTGGTTCTTCGGGCAGCCGAGGGTGGTGAAATGGACTTTCATGGCGAGAGCTTATGATCCCATAGGCTTGTCGGGCAAGCAAACTGCGCGATCGGAACAAACCTGTTGCTGACAAGTGAAATGTCCCTTGGTTTTGACAAGTGATCTGTCCGCTTGGTCATGCGGGCTGGAGACGTCGGGAGGGGCGGGGGCGCCTGCGGGAGAGGGCGGCCGGGGGGATAGCAGGGGTCGGGCGGGGGCGCGATCGTTGATCCTGAGCCAAATGCACGCGCGCGTTTTGGGGCCGCTCCGCCTGCGGCCGGCCCTGGCCGTCATAGCGGCCGAAACAGCGGGCCCCGTGCCACACTGAGACCACGCCGTGGACGTCGCGCCGCACGGTCACGCGCAGGCCCGCACAGGTGGGGCGGCCGGGCTGCTTGGCCAGTTGCAGGGGGACGTCGTCGAGGGTAACGACGTTGTCTTTGCCCACGGTGCGCTCCTCCTGCTCGCACAGGATGGCGTCCAGATCCACGCCGTGCAGCGGCACGAAGGCGCTCGTGGAATCCGCGGGCGGCCGCGCGAACTCGTCGTGGTAGTCGGGGACGAAGCGCTCGATCAGGTAGGCATTGGCGGCGGCGAGGGTCGTGATCCCGGCGAGGGCGAGCTCGTTGACGAGGCGCCCCTGCACGGTGCGGTTGAGGCGCTCGCTACGGCCGCGGGCCTGCGGGGAATAGGCGCCGATATGCTCGATGCCGAGGCGGTCGAGGGCGCGGCCGACCTGGGTGCGGTGGGTGCGATCGACGGGGCCGCCGGCCTTGGGAGTGTAAAAGGCCCAGCGGGCGCGGTCGGTATACAGCGCGATGGGCAAGCCCCAGGTGGTGAAGACCGCATGCAAGGCGGTGAACACGGCCGCCGTGGTCTCGCCGGGCCAGAGCTGGGCGTAGAGCAGGCGCGTGGTCGCATCGTCGACGACGCTGAGGAGGATCTGGCGCTCGTCAGGGCAATGCCGCAGCCAGCCATGGGGGCTGCCATCGAGGTGCAGGAGCTCGCCAAAGCAGGCGCGGGGCTCGCGGCGGCGCCGGTGCCGGCCCCGCGCCCGCCGCTTGCGCACCAGCCCGGCTTCCTGCAGGGCCAACTTGATGAAGCTGTAGGAGAGCGTCACGGCGAGCTCCCGCCGGGCGAACCGATAAAAGTGCCGGACGTTCCAGCCGGCAAAGCGCTCCCGATAGAGGCGCAGGATGCGCTGCACCTCGGGGGCCGGCGCCTGGCGGCGCGAGGGGCGCACCCGCCGGCGGTCATACAAGGCCACCGGCCCCCCGGCTTCGTAGCGGGCCCGCCAGCGCCGCATGCTGCGCGGATCGAGGCCCAGAATGTCCGCCGCCTGTAACCACGTAATCGCCCCACTCAACGCGCGCACGATGACTTGCTGGATCTTCATGGCCCG